>JAITVF010000030.1 GCA_031285945.1 Oscillospiraceae bacterium | reverse complement strand
CCCCATCAGTGCTACAGTCATCCAGCCGCCCTTTCGGTCGCCGCCGCTTTCCTTCGGCGCCCCCCCGGGCATGCGCAGGGTGAGTACAAGCTTTACTGCGGCGAAAACGATAAGGCACCCCGCCGCCACCATGGGGAAAAACCCCGAGCCAACATCGTTCTGCATCTTAGCCTCAAGCCCGGAGGCCAGTATGAGGATGAGCGCGCCCACCGCGATAAACAGAACCGAAATCAGAAGGCTTTTCTTCTTTTCAGTCATATCGATAATCCTTTCATGTGACCACAAGGCCCGGGAACTGTGTGCGAACCGCAGCATACAGTTCCCGGCGGCAAATGCGGTTATTCAGCAAAAAGTGTCTTGAGCTCCGTCACCTCGGCCTGATCCTCGGCGATGGTGGTTGCGGCGTCGCGGTAATAGGGCTGGGCATAGTAGGTGGCCAGAATGTCCGCGTATTCCTGCGATGTGGTCACCTTTTTAATGGCTGCCGAAAGCTTTTCGGCAATGGCCGGGTCGGTGCCCTTTGGCAGGCGGACTTCATAGATTTTAGATTGCACAACGTCGTAACCCTGCTCCTTGAGCGTGGGGAAATCCTCCAGACCGACGGGCCGTTCGTCGGCGCAGATGCCAAGCACGACGAAATCGCCGTTTTCCACATAGTCGTCGATATTCATGTAGTTTACCACCAAAACGTCGCACTGGTCGGCCATAAAGGCGGTGAGGCGGTCGGCGGTGCTGGCGCCCACGTCAAGCTGATTCATTTCGATTTCCATCGCGGATTCCATCAGCGTAGCCACAGCGTGGGTCGCGCCGAAATAGGTAACCGAGTAGCGCAGCTGGCCGGGGTTGGCCTTGGCCCAGGCGATCATATCTTCCAGCGTCGTCCACTGGCTGTCCGCCTTGGCGATCAGCGCGTAGGTGTCATCCCGCGCCACAGTGGCGACGACATCGAAATCATCGTAAAACGAAAACTCGTTGGAACTGGCGGCCTCCTGCGTGAGCATGACTCCGGTGTGGTGGAAGAGTGCCGTATAGCCGTCGTTTTTGGCGGTCATGACACTGCTGGCGGCCACAACGCCCGAGCCGCCCGTTGTGTTGACCACAACAAAGTTGACGCCAAGCTCCTCCTGCAACATCAGGCTCATCTGGCGGCAGTATGTATCGGTATCGCCGCCCGCGTCGTAGGGCAGCACCATTGTCACCGTTTCTGTAGGCCAATCGGTTTCGCCGCCGCCTGACGCGGCGTTCCCGGAGCCGGCGGCGGGCGAAGCGCCTGCGCCGCAAGCGGTGAGAGACAGGATAACAACAAGAGCCAGAAGCATTGCAAGTTTTTTACGCATGATAGTTCTCCTTATGTTTATGTATTTTTGCCTTTGTAAACGCCGTAGGAATCGGTCAGAATGATATCGCCGGGGTTTTTATTAGGGCCGGTAAACGCCGTCTATGATCTCGTACCCCTTATCCGCAAGGGCCTTGTCAACCCAGTCCCGCTTGGACGTGCCGTTTTTCGCGGCGGCCAGCTTGGATTCGTCCGCGGCCTGGAACTTCTTTGCGTCCTCTAAAATTTGCGCGGCGTCCTTCCGGGGAATCACGACAACGCCGTCGGGGTCGGCCAAAATGATATCGCCGGGGCTGACGCTGATGTTGCCGCAGGCAACGGGCACGTTGATTTCGCCGGGGCCTTCCTTATAGGGGCCGCCGGGGTTGGTGCCGGTTGCATAGACGGGAAAATCCCACTTGCCTATTTCGTCGATATCACGCATGGGGCCGTCCATTACAATGCCCGCTATCTTCTTGTGATAGTACAGATAGGCCATCATAACCTCGCCAATCAAAGAGCGAGCGCTGCCCCCTTCGTTTGCGACAACAATGAAATCGCCCTCCTGCGCGATGTTGAGCGCGGCGTGAATCATCAGGTTATCGCCCGCGCAGGTCTTCACCGTAAGGGCGGGGCCCGCCGTCATCTGCGCCTTGGGGCTGGACATTAACCGAATGCGCGGGTCCATCCCGCAGGAGCGTCCCATCACGTCGCCTACGTTAGAGGCAGGGATTTTGGCAAACTGCGCCAGGATTTCCGGGTCGGGCATTTCCCTTTTCAAGTATATACGATTTCCTACAGCCATTGCAAATCGCTCCCTTATTATTTTACTCCCAGGCTTGTAATAATCTCTTGCGCCCCGGCGGGCTTACCGTTTATGTAGCGCTTCTGGAAATCGAACGCGGCCAGCAGGTCGTGCTTTTCTTTCGACGCCTTCGCCATGGAAGAATCCAGCCCACATTCGGTCAGCATTTCGATGGAGCCCTTGAGCTCCGCCGAGCGGCGCACGGCGTGAATGGCCGTGCCTGTCACAAGGCGGTCAAGATGCTGCGTAAAGGCAATGCCGTCCATGGACTTTGCAATAGACGCGACCACGTCGCCGGTAACCGCATAGGCGTCCGCTCCTTGCAGCATCTCTACCATCAGCGAGGCCAGCCCCTTCATAAAGACGCTGCGCATCAGCTTGATGGCCGAGGCCGCGCCAGCCTCCCCTTGCACGTATGTGATACGCATGCCGTAGGGGGTCATGGCCTCCTGAAAAGCAGACGCGCCGTTGCCAGAGGCTGTGATGGGCACCCGGTGTTTATCCTGCGGCAGGGAACCCAGCATGGCCGCGTCGGCAAAAAGAATGCCGGTATCCTTGACGAGCGCCCAAATCTGCTGCTTGACCTTGGGGGTGGAAGCGCTCACATCAGCGTAAATCTGCCCCTTGCGCAGGTAAGGCAGAACGCTTTTTGCAACCTCCAGCGCGTAACTGGAGGGCACCGCGCCGAACAGAACATCCGCTTTCGCCACTGCCTCCAGCCCGCATAGCGTCACACCCGTCTCCTTCGCGCGTTGCGCAATCAGGTTGCCCATCGTGGGGTGATGCTCCATCGAATCATAGGCCAGAATGTCTGTCACACCCTGCGCTTGCAAACCGCTGGAAATGCAGTACGCCGCCTCTCCAAAGCCTATAAAGCCAATTGTCATAAATTACGCCTCCATATCCTTCTAAAAATCCAGCTCAGCGCATCGCATTTTTATTTAATTTGATAATAACACTGATAGGCGATATAAGTAAAACAGAAAATATTTGGCTCCTTCACAAAAATAATTTGTGAAGGAGCCAAATGCGATAAATATGTGCCGCTTAAACGCTGCGCGCAATATTGATAGGGGCTAGCATGTTAAAGTATTGTGTTAAAAGCTCGATAAAATATTTCGCGTAATGCGAAAGGTACCGCTCTTTCACGCGGATCAGCGAAAAGGGCTGCGACATATGGCGCCCGCCGTGCAGCAACGGAAAAATATTTACGTTTTCGGGCATATGATTCAGGCGATCCGCAAGCGTTAAATGCGTGAGAAAACAGGCGCACAGCCCCTGCGCGCACAGGGGCGCGGCCACCTTGGTATTTGCGCTGGAAAAGCGTACGATAGGCGCAACGTCCGCTTCGTAAAAGAGATTTTGAATTTGCTGCCCCAGATAATTTGTCAGCATGGCAAAGGGCAGGCCTGCGAAATCCCGCATATCCGCGCCGTTTAGCGAACGGGTTTTAATTTCCGGGGAACGCGCGCCACAGCGTTCCACAAGCAGCTGCTCGGAAACGCAAAGGTAAACCTGGTCATTGATCAAATGCTCGTAGATAAGCTTCGGGTCGGCTTCGGTTTCCAGAACCACGGCGAAATCCAGCTCCCCCTGCGCCACCATGGGCCGCAGCCTGGAGGATACGGCGTCGGCATAGCACAGATCCACATTTGGGTAACGCGCGTAAAAAGGGCCGAGAATCTCGGGCAGAATCGCGGCCCCCCGCATAATGCTCGCGCCAAAGCGTATGGCGCCGCGTTCCTGCTTTTCGATATCGGATAGGATATCCCGCAAATTGGTGTGCTCCTTTGCCACCACGCCCGCGAAGGAAAGCACAAACTCCCCGGCTGTGGTAAGCGCCATGGCAGGGCGACGGTGCAGCAGCTCCGCCCCGAAATGCTTTTCCAGCCGCTGGATGTGATTGCTGAGGGTTTGCTGCGAAATAAAAAGCCGCGCAGCGGTTTTAGTGATATTCAGGTCTTTCGCGACCTCGGAAAAGTAATAAAGGCTGATAAAATCCATAGGAACCCCCGCTGTTTGCGCAAATGCAGTTGTGGTACAGAGATATTATAGCTGAAAAGCAGGGGGTTGTATAGCAGCGAATATGCTCATGCAGTTTTTCCGAGGTCAACAGATTATTGATATGACTATAATATTATGATAGAATCATCATAAAATAAGTTATACTCAAATGCAAGCAAAAAGGGGAGCCCCCATGACAGAGCTTATCCTGCGCCTTTTTGTTAAGGACTGGCGCAACGCGCAGACCCCCGCCGTCCGGCTGCGCTATGGCCGGGTAGCGGGGATCTTGGGAATCGTTACCAACCTGCTGCTCTTTTTTCTTAAGCTGGTGGCGGGGATTTTATCGGGCAGCATTTCTGTTATAGCCGATTCGGTCAACAACCTCACCGACGGCGCCTCCTCGGTAATAACCCTTGTAGGCTTTAAGCTTTCGGGCAAGCCGGCCGACGAGCATCACCCCTACGGCCACGCCCGATACGAATATGTTTCCGGCTTGGCGGTATCTCTGCTGGTGGTTGTAATAGGTCTGGAGTTCCTTAAAAGCTCGGTGGAAAAAATCCTTAACCCCGAGCCGGTGTTTTTTTCTTCCCTCACGGCAATAATTCTCGCGGGCTCCATCCTGCTCAAGCTGTGGCAGGGAGCTTTTTATAAAAAGGCGGGCGCAAGAATTAACTCGGCCGCCCTGCTGGCGGCCGCGACCGATTCGAGAAACGACGTAATAACGACCGCCGCGGTCTTAGCCGGCGGAGTACTCGCCCACTACAGCGGCCTTCTTCTAGACGGCTGGATGGGGCTTATGGTGGCCATTTTTATTCTTGTTTCGGGCGCCGGACTCTTAAAGGAGATTTTAACCCCGCTACTTGGCGCCGCCCCCGACCATAAGCTTGTAGCTGAGCTTGAGGCGCTCATCCTCTCCTATCCCTCGGTTATCGGCGTTCACGATATGATGATACACGCCTATGGCGAGGGAATAATCTTTGCGACGGTTCACGTAGAGGTGCCCGCCGATCAGGATATTCTTGTAAGTCACGAGATCATAGACCGAATCGAGCTTAAGACCGCCCGGGAAATGAACGTCCGCCTGGTGGTTCATCTCGATCCGGTGGTTGAAAGCGAGGCCCTGCTGGCTCTGCGCGTCTGTGTCGACAGGGCTCTGGCCGCCATACACCCCGAGCTTACCGGCCACGACCTCCGCCTGCGGGCTTACAGGGGAAGGGAGCGGCTTTTGTTCGAGGTTACCGCTCCCCCCGGATTTTCCCTGACCGACGACAGACTGCGCGCCCTTATTCACGAAAGGCTGCGGGATGGGGGCTGCCCCCACGACTGCGTAATCACCATAGACCGCAGCTACACCTCCACAACCGGGGAAACGGGCGGCTGATCTTTTTTATTTTGCTGTTTGATTTACAGGTTTTCCATTGCCTTTTCGCCGAAGCTGTTGTCGATCATATCGGCGTAGGGAACCTTTGCGTTGAGCTCCCCCGCTTCATCCATAACTGTCTGGAGGCGGTTAAAGGCGTCCTCGGTCATCATAGGCACGGAATTGTAGGCGTCGATTTCCTTATAGCGGGCTATAGCGCTGGCCATTATTGCGACGTCCGCGTCGGGGAAGGAGGGGGCGATTATTGCGGCAACTTCCTCTGCGCTGTGCTCCATGAGATACTTTTGGCCTTTGGCTATGGCGTTTGTCATTCCCTGTATTATTCCGGGATTCTCATCGATATAGCTTCCCAGAGCGTACCAGCAGGTGTAGGGGATCTCGCCGCTCGCCTCGCCGACCGAGGCTACGATATAGCCCTTGCCCTCCGCCTCGATCGAGGAAGCCGTCGGCTCGAAAACCGTTACATAATCGCCCGTTCCGCCTAAGAAAGCGCCGGTCATGGCGGCGTACTGGATAGAATTGTCAAAGTTGACGTCCACGCCGGGAACGAGCCCCGCCTGCTTTACCACATACTCAAAGGTCATATAGGGCACGCCGCCCTTACGCCCCGGCAGCACATGGGTTCCGGCAATTTTTTGCCAGGTGAAGTCGGGGTCGGGCTCACGAGCCATAAGAAAGCTGCCGTCTCGCTTTGTGATCTGGGCGAATACCCGGGCAAAATCCTCCTTGCCCTCGTTGTAGATATAGATGGCGGCCTCGGGCCCCGAAAAGCCCACGTCCACGGCCCCCGAGACCACGCCGGTCATAACCTTGTCGGCGCCTTCGCCAGAAATCATCTCTATCGCTATGCCTTCTTCCTCAAAATAGCCCAGCTCCATGGCCAGATAGTTGGGCGCGTAGAATACCGAGTGGGTTACCTCGCTGACGCGAACGACGGTCAGGGAATCGGTGTCTCCCGAGCAGCCGGAGAAAAGAGCAAGGACCATTGCCGCCGCAAGAAAAATCGAAGCTGGGAGAAACGCTTTCCTTGATACTTTCATAGTTTGATTACCTCCAAGATGATGTTGTTGTGATGCTTATTTAAAAACGGATTGCTCCGTTTTTTTCTTTGTTGACGGGTGGCTCACGGCAAAGAGGACGACGCCCTCCATCAGAACTATTATTCGGTACAAAAGCGCCGCCACCAGGGCAAGAATCAGCACGCTGGTCATTACAAGATCCATCTGGAATACTTGGCCGCCATAGACTATAAGATAGCCCAGCCCCGCTTTAGATACCAGAAACTCCCCCGCTATCACCCCCACAAGGGAAAGGCCGATGTTGATTTTCATAGAGTTAAAGAGGGTGGGCAGGTTTGAGGGAAAGATGATCTTAAAAAAGGTCTGCAAACTGCTCGCGCCAAAGGTTCCGGCCATTTTTACAAGCTCCGGGTCGGTCCCGACAAAGCCGCTGAGCATTTCGAGAACGGTGACTATAAGGGAAATAGCCAGCGCCATAACGATTATTGCCCCGGTTCCGGCGCCCACCCATATAATTATGACGGGGCCGAGGGCAATTTTGGGCAGGGCGTTGAGTATAACCAGATATGGCGCCGCGACTCGGGAAAAAAAGTCGGACCACCATAATAAAAAGGCTATAATATTACCAAGCAGAACCCCCATGGAAAAGCCTGCCAGGGTTTCGACGCAGGTTACGGCTATATGGGCGAGCAGATTGTTTTCCCTAAGGCCCAGGAGGGTTTTTATTATTCGGGTGGGCTGGCTCATAATAAAGCTGTCGATAACTCCAAAGCGGGCCAGCAGCTCCCAGAGCAGGATAAACGCCGCCAGGATGGCCCACTGGCAGACTTTAACCCGCATAGAGGTCCTTTTTTTCTTTTTAAGGTATAGCTTACGCTCCTCCGAAAGCGCCTGGGGCGGAGCGGAGCATTCTTTATACATTGATATCAAGCTCTTTCCAAATTTGATTGAAGTATTCGCGAAATTTAGGGTGACTGCGCCGTTGCAGGGGCGGCAGCTCCCCCTCCGCAAAGGATATGCCGCAAACGGACCGGACCGTTCCGGGGCGGGCGCTGAGGACCACCACCCGGTCGGCCATGCTTATCCCCTCCGGGATATCGTGGGTGACTATGAGGGCCGTTTTGCCCTCCTTTTTAAGAATAGCGTAAACGTCGTCGGTGACGGTGAGGCGGGTCTGATAGTCGAGCGCCGAAAAGGCTTCGTCCAACAAAAGTATGTCGGGACGGGTCGCGAGGGTGCGTATCAGCGCCGCCCGCTGGCGCATACCGCCTGAAAGCTGTGAGGGGTAATTATCCCGGAACTCCCCGAGCCCGTAGGTGGCGAGCAGGGAATCGGCGTAGGCTACGTTCTCTTCGGTAAGCATTTTTCTTATCTCTAGGCCTATAAGGACGTTGCTGCGAATGCTGCGCCAGTTTAAGAGATTATCCTTTTGCAGCATATAACCGGTTTGGTCGCCTACTCCCACTAATTCCCGTCCCGCCAGCAGTACCCGGCCGCGGGTGGGGCGCTCAAGGCCCGCTACAATAGAGAGCATCGTTGATTTTCCGCAGCCAGACGGCCCAACAATCGCGATTAGTTCGCCTTTTTCCGCGGCAAAATTAAGCCCCGACAGCGCGGGGACTTCCCCGTTTTCCG
>JAITVF010000014.1 GCA_031285945.1 Oscillospiraceae bacterium | reverse complement strand
GATTGTAATGCCGCTTTATCTGCCGCACGGTAGAAACGAGCTGGCTTAAGCCCTCGAGCGCGTAATACTCGCACTGAATAGGAACCAGCAGCCCCTGAGAGGCTGTAAGCGCGTTCAGGGTTATAAGCCCCAGAGAGGGCGGGCAATCAAAAAATATGTAATCGAACTTATCCTTTACGGGCGCCAGCGCCTGGCGGAGCCGGTGGGCGCGTTCCTCCATCTCTACCAGCTCTATCTCTACCCCCGCAAGATTCATGTTTGAGGGCAGCAGCGACAGGTTCTTGAAGCCGGTCGTTACGAGCACATCCTCAATTCTTGCGTCCCCTATGATCAGATTATAGGTAGAAACCGCGATATCCCGCTTGTTTACGCCAAGCCCGCTCGTCGCGTTGCCCTGGGGGTCTACGTCTACCATAAGAACCTTTTTGTTGAGCTTTCCAAGCCCCGCCGCCAGATTTATGGCCGAGGTGGTCTTGCCCACTCCGCCCTTCTGGTTGGCCACAGAGATTATCCTTCCCATTTGCCCTTTGCTCCCCCGCCCGTCCGCTATTTTGCAGTCTTACAGAATTATACCATTTTTCCCGCGTAAATACCAGTGGACGAGGGGGCTAACCTTTATTGCAATTGTGGGGAATAAAATGGCGGAAACGACAAATTGTTATAAGCCTCAAAACACCCGCCGCCTGCGGGCGGCACCCTCTTTTCTAAAGAGGGTGGGGTATTGCCGGTGTGTTATTCTCTGTTTTATATGCCGATGTCAATTCTGGCCCCACCCTCTTTTTTAAAGAGGGTGGGGTATTGCCGGTGTGTTATTTCTCTGTTTTAGAAGCCTGTGTAAATTCTGGCCCCACCCTCTTTAGTAAAGAGGGTGGCTCCGCAGAGCCGGGTGTTTTATCCTGTTTTTATGCCGCCTCAAATCCGCTATGTTTCACGTGAAACATATTTCCCGCCCTCGGGTATTATTCCCCCGCCAGATAAGATTCGCGCAAAAGTAAAACAATTACAGCCGCTCTTCCCCGTGAGCGGCTGTAATTGCAATCAGCATGAGATTATATGCTAACCCTTGCGGGTAATAGCTTTTTGTGTGGCTCTTTGATTGTGCGGCCGGTTTAAGGGCTTACCTTGCGGAGGACGGACGCCTTGGGGATTCGCATGGTCAGCTCGATAAAGCCTTCGTCCTCCTGCTTTTCTACAGTTACGTCCACCCCCGCGGCCTGCATGGTTTTTACGGCCTTGTTGATGGAGTTTAGGAATATCCGCATATCCTTTATGATTATTATTCGGCTGGTTCTGGGCTTTGTTTGCTCGTTTAAAAGGGTCTGTACGTACTTTTCGGTTTGATCTACGTTGAGGTTGTTGCGTATAACATAATCGACCGGCTCCTCGTCCTCAATATCAGGCAGGGTGAGAAGCGCTCGCGCATGGCGCTCGGTGAGGCCGGCCTCGAGCATTTTATCGCGTATGCCCAAGGGATACTTTAAGAGCCTGAGCTTGTTGGCCACAGTTGACTGCGCCTTGCCCAGCTTTTGGCTTATTTGCTGCTGGGTAAGGCCCATCTCCTGCATAAGCTTTGCGACCGCCGCCGCTTCCTCAAAAAAGTTTAAGTCTCTGCGTTGCAGGTTTTCTATCAGTGACAGAACGGCGCTTTCCTCGTCGGTATACTCATGGACGATGGCCGGGATTTTTTCGAGACCCAGCCGCCTAAAAGCCAAAAGCCTGCGCTCGCCCGCGATCAGCTCATAACCGCCCGACGGATCTTTTCTGATAGTTATAGGCTGTAAAAGGCCGTTTTGCTGTATGCTCACACTCAGCTCGTGGATAGCGTCCTCATCGAAGTATTTACGCGGCTGGTGGCGGTTGGCGGAAATCTGATTGACCGGGATAAGCAAAACCTTGTTGACTGTTTTGCCGCGGCGCTGTAAAAGCGAAATAGCCAAGGGGCTATCATCTCCCTCCCTGATACTACTCCGCAATCAAAAGCATTCCAGCCTTGCGGTCTTTTTTCGTCCTGCTGCGTTGTCCTCCTCAGTGGGCGTCAGCCCACCGTCATCGTCCGCCTTGCAGGACAAAAAAAATCCTCGCAAGTCTTGGAACGATTTTAATCGCGGAGTAGTATAACTAGATTATACCAGCCAAAGCGACCGTATTCCAGTTTATTCCATCGCAGCCTTCGACAGGGTTATGACTAAAGCGCCCTTCTAAAGCGGCGTTTTGCTCATTTTACCGTAGCTTCTGGGGTATTTTGGCGGCGTTTGCGATATCTTCTTTACTATAATCACACTTCTGCCCCCGGCCTCTGGAAGGGTAAAGCGCTCGACCGCCTCCAGGCGCCCGCCCATAATTTCTATCGCGCTTTTTGCCTGCTTAAGCTCTTCCTCCGCCCCGGGGCCCTTCATGGCCAGGAATACTCCGCCCGGCCCGACAAGCCCCAGACAAAGCTCGCACAGCAGGGGAAGGGGAGCCACCGCCCTTGCGGTCACGGCGTCGAAGCTCTCGCGGTATTGCGTTTTATGGGCAAGCTCCTCGGCCCTGCCATGTATAATCTCGTTATCCTGCTCCATTTCGCGGGAGAGCTCGGCGAGGAATACCGTCCGCTTATTCAGGCTATCGAGCATAGTCAGTGAAATATCGGGCCGCGCAAGCTTTAAAGGCACTCCGGGAAACCCCGCCCCCGAGCCGACGTCGAGAAGCCGCGCCCCCTGCGCAAAGCTATAAGCCTTGAGCAGCGTAAGGCTGTCGAGATAATGGCGCTCGGCTATAGCTCTTTCTTCCTTTACGGCGGTCAGATTGAACCTCTCGTTCCAGTCGAGAAGCAGCCGGGTATATTGCCGAAGCTTCTCAAGCCGGGAAGGGGAGAGGGTAACGCCTAAGGCTTGGGCCTCTTTTTTGAGGAATTCATATGGCATAGGGTTTACTCCTTGTAGCCGCCGGCAAAGCCACCAGGGCTTTGCGCAATAAATAAGGCGATGCGGGTAAGCTCAGATCACCCCCGCTTTTACTCGCGCCGCGCGCTCAGATATACCATAAGGGCCGATATATCCGCGGGGCTTACCCCCGGAATCCGCGACGCCTGGCCAAAGGTCATGGGCCTTGCGGCCTTTAGCTTTTCCCGGGCCTCTAGCCGCAGGCATAAAAGCTTTTCGTAGTCGATATCCTTTGGCAGGGTGAGGCTTTCCATCCGGCGCGTTTTTTCTACCTGCTCAGCCTGCCTGGCGATATAGCCCTCATATTTTATCCTGATCTCCACCGCCTCGGCAATTTCTGGGGTAATATCCTCAGGGCGGCCCACATCGGCCGGCCTGAGGATGTCATATCCCAGCTGAGGGCGGCGGATAAGCTCATACAGCTTTGTCCCCGTTGCAATGGGGCTTGTTCCACGTGAAACAATTATTCCGTTCAGAAGGGGAGTGGGGGGTAGATTCACGGCCTTTACCCGCCTTAGTTCATCTTCGATTCGTTGCCATTTTTTTCTGAATCGCTCCATCCTGTTTTCAGATATAAGCCCAAGCTCATAGCCCAAGGGTGTGAGCCGTTCGTCGGCGTTGTCGTGGCGAAGGAGAAGCCTGTATTCGGACCTGGAGGTCATGACGCGGTAGGGGTCCGTGCAGCCGCGTGTTGTAAGATCGTCGATCATGGCGCCGATATAGGAGCTGTCCCTCGTAAGGGTAAAGGGCTCAAGCCCCCGAACAAAGCGGGCGGCGTTTATTCCGGCAATAAGCCCCTGGGCGGCGGCCTCCTCATAGCCGGAGGTGCCGTTAAACTGCCCCGCGCCAAAGAGACCGGGTAAAAAGCTAAACTGCAAATCGGGCAAAAGGCTCAGGGGATCTACGCAGTCGTATTCGATAGCGTAGGCCGTACGCATGATTTGCGCCCGCGAAAGGCCCCTTACCGAGCGGTAAAAGCTAAGCTGAACCTCCTCGGGCAGCGAGGATGAGGCGCCCTGTATATACATTTCGGCGGTATCAAGACCCATTGGCTCGATAAAGAGCTGGTGGCGCTCCTTATCGGCAAAGCGGACTACTTTATCCTCGAGGCTGGGGCAATATCTGGCGCCGGTTCCCTCCATCATGCCGGTAAAAAGAGGGGAGCGGCCAAGGCTTTCCCTTATAATCCGGTGAGTTTCTTCGTTGGTATAGGCGATATGGCAAAGAATCCTGTTCTCGATTTTATCGGCCGTCTCGTACGAAAAGGGAACGACCGGCTCGTCTCCCCGCTGCGGCTCAAGGAGATCGAAATCTATGGAGCCCGCGTAAATTCTGGCGGGGGTTCCCGTCTTAAACCGGCGCAGGGGAAGCCCCAGCCCTTTAAGGCATTCCGTAAGCCTGTCGGCCGATTGCAGGCCGTCCGGTCCGCTTTTTCGGACCGCCTCGCCGGTAAAGGTTTTTGCGTTAAGATATGTTCCGGTAGCGATTATTGCCGCCTTAACGGCGAAAACCCCGCCCATATCGGTAACGACGGCGCAAACGCGGCCGCTTTTATCAAGCCTTATGTCAACGATCTCGCCCTGCCTGAGATAAAGATTTTGCTGCTTTTCAAGAACCGACTTCATCAGCCGGCGATAGGCGTCCCGGTCGACCTGAGCGCGCAGGCAGCGAACAGCGGGGCCCTTGCTCAGGTTTAGCATACGGCTCTGAAGGGTAGTTTTGTCGGCGGCCCTGCCCATCTCGCCGCCCAGCGCGTCGATCTCCCGAACAAGATGCCCCTTGGCCGTTCCCCCTATCGAGGGGTTACAGGGCATGTTTGCGACCGAGTCCAGCGAAAGGGTAAAGAGCACGGTTTTGCAGCCCAGCCGCGCCGAGGAAAGGGCCGCCTCAATCCCGGCGTGCCCCCCGCCGATAACGGCGACGTCGCAGCTCCCGGCGTTGTATTCCATTGCGCGGCCACCCTTCCCGAATTTATAAAAGGCTTTGCCCGGCGGTGCAAATCACCCGCCGGCGATAACCGCCCGGCCGCTACGCAAGCCTGCCGAGGCAGCAGCCTCTCCCGGCTTGCTCTATCATCACAGGAAGAATTTTGCCTCTCAGGTCTTCCTCCGACTTTACTTTTACAAGAATATAGCTCCCGGTGTGGCCCTGCCACAGGCCGCCCGCCATCTGCTCAAAGAGCACCGGCTGCACGCTGCCGCGCTGGCTTTCTAAAAAGGCTAGCTCCAGCTCATTAGCGGCCTTAGCCATTTGAGAAGCTCTGCGTTTTGCCTCCCCGGGGGGAATTCTTCCCTCCAGCGCGGCGGCCGGGGTGCCGGGCCTTGGGGAGTAAACAAAGATATGGCAGCGGGCAAAGGCAATATTGCGCACAAAAGTTTCGCTCGCCG
>JAITVF010000214.1 GCA_031285945.1 Oscillospiraceae bacterium | reverse complement strand
CTGCATATCACAGGCGTTATGAAGTACTGATACTATTCCGCATTTAAAATGCTTCTTTCTACGGCTTCCCCCGCCTCTGGCAGGGGAAGCCGTTTTGCGGATTAGTATGAGAAAGCGCCGGCCCGGGTCAAATCACCCGGGCCGGGAATGTTTTGTCCTTATACCGAATAGGATGTTATGAAGAAGCCTTTTCGGGAAGGGGATGCGCTATGGCTGCGGGGCGGGACTACTACAGGGAGAGAAGCAGGGCCCGGGGGCGGGCGGAGCCGGGGGGCGACTTTGTCGCGACGGCGCTTACGGTGCAGATTATACTCTGCGTTTTGCTGCTTGCGGCCTTTTTTGCCCTTAAAAGCACCGACAAAGAGGGCTTTCCCCGTATAAAAAGCGAGTTCGAGAGGCTTGTGGGGACTGAGGCCGGCGGCTTTTCCGCTTATCTTTCCGAGCTGGGCCGGGTGGGCGAGGGCCTTTTAGACAAGGCCAAGGGGCTTATGACAGGGTTTGCGGGCGGCAGCTCTTCCGCGCCGGAGGCAAGCTCCCCCGAGGCCTCGACCGATTATGAGGAGCCCTCGTCGTCGACTCCGCCGCCGGCGGAGCCCGCTTCCGGGCAGGCCGACGCGGTGCCGGTTCCCGGATACGATTATCTTGACGCCCAGGGAGCCGCCCAGGGCGATATTCAGGTGCGGCTCTCCGCCGGAGCGGAGGGCGCGCCGGAAGGATGCAGCTACGCGGCGGTAGCTCTCAACGCGCCGGTAAGGTCCCCGGTTTTTGGCCTGATAACCTCCCCCTTCGCGTGGCGGGAGCATCCCTTAAGCGCCAGGGAGGATTTCCACACAGGTATAGACATTGCCTCGGCCGAGGGGAGCCGCATTCTCGCGGCGCTGCCGGGCGAGGTTTCTGAGGTGGGCGAGAACGATATCTACGGCAAGTATATAATACTGCGCCACGCCACCAATCTCGAAACCTTTTACGGCCACTGCTCCGAGATAATAGCAAAGGAGGGCATGTCTGTCAATCAGGGGGAGCGGATAGCCAAGGTAGGGATGACCGGCACGGCCACCGGCTTTCACCTCCACTTCGGCGTGATGGTTGAGGGCCTGTTTGTAGACCCATACTGGATTCTTAAGGACAATATAGTAGTGGCGGAGGATTAAGAAGCTGGAGCTGCGTATCAGAATTCCGGTATTGCGGGTGACGCTGCGGTTTTCCTTCTGGTTTTTCGCGGTCTGCGCCCTTTTTCTTCTTTTGGCCGATCGCAGAATACTGCTGCGTTATTTTATCCTGCCGGTGGCCGTACACGAATCGGGGCATCTTATGGCCGCCCTCCTTCTCGGCACCGGAGTGAGGGAGATATACTTTACGCCGGTGAGCATTCGCATAGCGACCGCGCAAAGAAAAACCCTCTCCTACGGCGGGGAGCTTTTTGTAGCCGCGGGGGGAATTCTCGCCAATCTGGCGGCGGCTTTGTTTTTGCGCCTCTTCCTTTTTGCCTCCATGCGCAATATGCTCATGACAGCCTCGCATCTGGCGGTAGCCATATTCAATTTTTTGCCGGCTGGCTCCTTGGACGGCGGCCAGATCGTAAGGATAATCTGCCTGCGGGCAGCGGGATGCGAGGCCGCGGAAAAAATCTCAAGGGCGGCGGGCCTTGCCGTGCTCCTTCCCCTCACCGCCGCCGCCATATATCTGGCCGCGAGGGGAACGGTAAACTTTACGGCCCCTGTAATATTTGGGTATCTTGCATTGGTCATGATTATACGCGAGCGGTAAAGCCGCCGCCAGCTGCCAAATATCCGATCAAATATAATACTAATCCGCATTTAAAACGCTTTTATAATATTACTCTATTGCTTCCCCCGCCAGAGGCGGGGGAAGCAATAGAAAGAAGTATTTTAAATGCGGAACAGTATAAAAAGCGACCGGACCCTCTTTTGGGGTATCCGGCCGTTTTTTCGCGTTAAATAAAGCTTACTGCGGGTTTATGGCGCTGGTGGGGCAAACGCCGGCGCAGGCGCCGCAGTCGATACAGGTGTTGGCGTCAATAACAAACTTGCCGTCGCCCTCGCTTATAGCTCCTACCGGGCACTCGCCCTCACAGGTACCGCAGCTGATGCAATCCTGATTAATAACATATGCCATGCTAAAATAACCTCCCCTTCTGTTTTTATTGGTACTCATTGTAACACAAAGCCACAAGCAAAATCAAGCGGTTTGCTTTTTTCGCACGTCAATCTAATTTATGAAAGACTCTTTGCGGGTTTCAATATAGAGGCATATTTTAGAAAAATACACACTAAATCTTTACAAAAGATGCTTTTCGTATGTCCCCCGCCTTCGGCGGGGGACATACGCGGGAATTATATTTAGAATTAGATTGACGTGCTTTTTTCGCTTTAGCCCTCCTGGCCGCCGTTATCTGGCGAGGGCGCCGCCCCGCCCGTCTCCCACTGGGGCTCCCGCTTTTTTTCTGGGAGCTTTTCCTCCCTGCGCGGATCCTTGCAGGGGCGAACGTCGTCGCGGTGAAAAACCGTTATCGTATCGTTATCGTGCTTATCCAGCTGAATTTTAAGGTTGCCGGTAAGAAGGCTCGCCTCCCTGACCGTACCCTTACCCTCAGGCGTTTGAACATAAGCGTTTACTCTGGGGGTCGTCCTCAAAAGATCCTCGTAGGCCGACTGCTCATATTTAAGGCAGCACATAAGCCGCCCGCAGGTTCCCGATATCTTGGAGGGGTTTAAGCTCAGCCCCTGCTCCTTTGCCATCTTGATTGAAACGGGCTGGAACTCGCCCAGAAAGGTCGCGCAGCAAAAGGGCCTGCCGCAGATTCCTAAGCCGCCAAGCATCTTGGCCTCGTCCCTTACCCCTATCTGGCGCAGCTCTATCCGGCTCTTTAAAACCGAGGCGAGATCCTTTACAAGCTCCCTGAAATCCACCCGGCCGTCGGCTGTAAAGTAAAAGAGTATCTTGTTGTTGTCAAAGGTATACTCAACGTCGATAAGCTTCATCTCAAGCTTGTGGGCGCGAATCTTTTCCTGGCACACCTTAAAGGCCTGCTCTTCCTTTTCGCGGTTTTTGGCAAGCCTTTCAAGATCGGCCCGGGTAGCGTGGCGGAGCATAGGGCGCAGCGGCTGGGTGATCCGCTTATCCTCCACCTCCCGGTTCGAGAGCACTACCTCGCCGCACTCGGTCCCCCTGGAGGTTTCAACTATAACGTGATCCCCCTTTTGAGCCTCCTTGCCGCCCGGGTCGAAATAATACACCTTGCCCACGCTTTTAAATCTTACTCCTATGATTTCGGCCATATTTATGATTAACTCCTTACAGGTTCTAAAAATCAGGCGGATTCTACAGCCTCAATGCAGCGGGCGCAGAGGCCGGCGGTGAGAATAAGCCCTCCCGCGTTAAAAGCAAGCGCATCCCTCGCGTCCTCTATTATGGCGGCAAGCCTAAAAAGCCGGCGGCGGCTGAGTCCGGCCCCGCCGCCGCTGTAGCCACCCTCCAGCGAAAAGCCGCATACAAGGCTGTAAAGCTGCTCTAAAAGCGCCGCCAGGCCCTGCCTGTCCTTCTCCCAGGGGCGCATAAGCAACAGGGCACCGTAATCGTCGGCCTCGGCTATTTTAACAAGAAGCCCCGCCGCCGCCGCCCTTATCCCTTCGCCGCCCTTTTCCCTGCCGTCAAGAATTCGCACGGCCGCGCCTATACTGCCGCCGGAGCATTGCGCCGCCTCTTTAAGCTTTTCAGGCTCGGCTTCGGGAAAGCGCTCCCGCAGAACCTCAAGGCAGGCCGCAGCCCCCGGGATTTCAAGAGAAAGGCTCGCGACGCGGGATCTGACTGTTTCAAGAAGCATCGACCTGTTTTTGCAGGTAAGCAAAAACACCGCGGCCCCGGGCGGCTCCTCCAGAATTTTTAAGAGGGCGTTCTGGGCTTCGTCGGTCATTGTCTCGCAGTCTTCCAAAAGAAAAACGGCAACCCGGCTTTCGTTGGGGCGAATATACGCGCTAGCCCTAAGGGCGCGCACCAGCCCGACATGGAAGGAGCGCGCCGCCTTCTTCTCACTTTCAAAGACCTGAAAATCGGGGTGGATGTTTTTTTGCAGCTTCCTGCAGGCGGAGCACTGCCCGCAGGGGCGGTTTTCCTCGCCCCGGCAAAGAAGGGCGGCTCCCAAATAGCGGGCGAGCTCCGACTTCCCGCTCCCCTCGGCGCCTTCTATCAGAAGAGTCGGGGGATATCGGCGTCCCTGCGCAAAAAGCCTTGACATATCCTTTGCCGCAGGGTTTTCCTTAAGCGGAAACTCAAGCCCCGCGCTCACAGCTTATAAAATTCGGCGATATCCATCACAAAGACGGTCGCCCCCCCGATCTGCACCTCTATGGGCGCGGCAGAGAACATCCCCACCCCGTAGGAGGCGGAGGAGGGAACCATCTGCTTTCGGGTGTGGGAATTGCTCTTAATAATTTCTATGACGGCGCTCACCTTATCGTCGTCCACCCCAACCAGGAAGGTTGTGTTACCCGCGGCCAGAAAGCCGCCGGTGGTCGCGAGCTTTGTAACAAAGAAGCCTTCCTTCGTAAGGGCGCGCGATACCTTCGCGCTGTCGTCGCCGGATACTATCGCAAGTATAAGCTTCATGTCAGCCGGCTCCTTTCTATCACTTGCTTATATGGCGTCAGACTTTTATTCACTATTACTATATCACAAAAGCGCCGCAAATACTACTGCAAATACCCCGCGCGAAATAAAAAACACCCCGCCGTGTGGCGGGGCATATATGGCGGCTATATGCGCTACAGGCTCTTGGCGTACTGTTCAAGGGCCCAGATGCGGTCATCGTGAGAATTGTACTTTCTTTCTAACCGATCGATCTGCCTTCCCCGCTCAGCAAACCCTTCCAGGCCCTCGCGGATCGCGGACATATGATCGTTTACGGCTCTTTCAAGCACAGCCACTCTTTGATTGAGCACACGGATATCCTGCTTAAGCTCGGCTTTCAGGTCTTCCTGACCCTGCTTAAGCTCAGCCCTCAGGTCTTCCTGACGCTGCTTAAGCTCAGCCCTCAGGTCTTCCTGACTCTGC
>JAITVF010000209.1 GCA_031285945.1 Oscillospiraceae bacterium | reverse complement strand
ATTGCTCTATCGGCCATATCCGGCGGTTGCCACCCGCAGGTGGCGAGCCGGATGGCCATGCCCGCTATAGCAATTGTAGATAAGACCTTTTCCGCTCATTTCTTACAATTGCTATAAGCGCCGGCGGCCTTTGGCGCGCATTGCTATATATCGGCCGGAATAAATAATACTACTGCGCAATCAAAATCATTTCAGCCTTGCGGTCTTTTTTTCGTCCTGCTGCGTTGTCCTCCTCAGCGGGCGTCAGCCCACCTTCGTCGTCCGCCTTGCAGGGCCAAAAAAAATCCTCGCAAGTCTTGAAACGATTTTAATCGCGCAGTAGTATAAGGCCGCCGCGGTTTCTTCGGTTTTTGTATTGATTTTACGCGCTTGTGTGGTAGAATAATATATATTGGCTCGGCCGGGGATCCATAAGCATCGGGGGGAGGCGCCGCAGGGTGGTTGAGGGCTTTTTTAACGCCATGAACGAGTTCTGGTCTCAGCTGGGTTCAGTTATAGAAACCTTCGGCGTGGTCGACCTGTTCGATATTATCGTGGTGGCCTTTCTGCTTTACAACACCATACTGCTGGTGCGCGAAACCAGGGCCATGCAGCTGGTCAAGGGAATCGCCGTTGTACTGGTGGTCTACCTTATAGCCTCGCGGCTGAATATGATTACTCTCAATTTTATTATCACCACCGTGCTCCAGTGGGGGATCGTGGCCCTTGCGATAGTTTTTCAGCCCGAGCTTCGCCGCGCCCTTGAGCAGGTGGGCCGCAGCCGCATTACCGGCATAGGGCGGCTGGGGGGCGAGAGCGCGGATCAGGCCGGACTGGCCGCCAGGATTGCCATGATCGACGCCGTAGCCGAAAGCGCGAGGGTTCTTTCCGCCACCCGCACAGGCGCTCTTATGGTTCTTGAGAGGCAAACCATGCTGGGCGATGTTATGACAACCGGCGCCGTTATAGACGCCGAGCCGGGCGTTCCCCTTATAACCAACATCTTTTACCCGAACACCCCCCTGCACGACGGCGCCATGATTCTGCGCGCAGGGCGCATATACGCGGCCGGGTGCTTTTTGCCCCTTTCCCAGAACGACGAAATCGGCCGGGAACTTGGCACCCGCCACCGGGCGGCGCTGGGTATGAGCGAGGTGAGCGACGCCGTCGTGGTGGTAGTATCTGAGGAAACCGGCGCTATTTCGGTCGCCCTTGAGGGTAAGCTTCAAAGAAACCTTTCCTCGCAAAATCTTATCAAGCTCCTCACCGCCCGGCTCATCGGCCAGGATGAACGGGGCGGCAAAAAGAGGGCGTTCTGGAGGAAACCGACATGAAGAAAGCCCCCTCCTTAAGCCACCTTTTCGCCAGCAATCGCTTTGTTCTCTTCTTTTCGCTTTTCTGCGCCATAATTTCCTGGATAGTGGTGGCAATGACCTCTAAGGACATTATACCCCAGACCATTCTGAACGTTCCCGTTAACCCCGGGCTTCAGGCCGAGGCGCTGGCCGACGTGGGGCTGACCATAGTACCTGCAGAGGAAACCTTTGTAACGGTAAACATTGAGGGGCAGCGCACCATAGTGGGCGACGTAACCGCCGGCGATTTTAACATAACCGCCCGGGTTTCGGGGATAACCGAGCCCAACACCTACCCCCTCACCCTTGTGAACGAGGGGCAGCTTGAGGGCTTTGAAATTACCTCGATCGAGCCCGCTACTATACAGGTTCGCCTCGACCAGATCGAGAGCCGCGAGTTCGAGGTCGAAACCGCCTTTGAGGGGGTGGCCGTTCCCCCCAACCACTATATGGATACCACCCCCTCTCTGCGCCAGTCGATAATTTCGGTCACCGGCCCCCAGAGCGAGCTCGAAAAAATAGACCGCGTGCGTGCGGTAGTAGAGCTGGATGAGGATTCCCTCACCAGCACCTACACCGCCAACGTGCCGGTAACCCTTCTCGACGCCGCCGGCAACGAGATCGACCCCGCCGATTCCTCTCTTTCCCTCAACTACGAAAACATAGACGTCACCATATATGTTTACCGGTATAAAACCGTTCCCTTCCGCATCGATTACACAAACCGGCCCGACAGCTTCCCCCTAGACGAGCTCCTGGGCTTTGCCGTTGTCTCCCCCAGAACGGTCAGAATCTCGGGCTCCGTGGTCTCGGGGCAGAGCAATCTTATCGATTCGATAAGCGAAATCCCCTTAGGCAGCATAAGCCTGCGGGAGCTGACCCCTGAGCACAACACTTTTGCCTTTAGCGTTGCCATGCCCTCCGACCGGATTAAGAACGACGACAACGTGCGCAGCGTCTCGGTGGTCTTTGAAACCGATTACTGGGCGACAAAAACCTTTAACGTTACCGATATCCAGACGACCAATCAGCCGCCCGGCTTTGAGGTTACGCTCCTTACCCCGTCGGTGTCGGTTACCTTTGTGGGGCCCGAGGATCTTATAGCTCAGATGACGGTAGAGGATATCGTGGCCGAGGTTCGCCTCTCCGACGAGGAGCTCGAGCCGGGGCAGTACCCTTTTCCGGTGCGGCTTTCGGCCCCCTCCGCGGGCTGCGTCTGGGCGGCGGGGCCTGAGCCTTACACGGTTATAATCCAGGCCGACCCCCTCAACCCCACCGAATAGCGGTATGTGAGCGCAGATTGATGGCTTTATTGACCCGGGACAAAACACCCGCCGTGATTGCGCCTCTGGGCTTTAATCCCGGAGCAGTATAAAAAGCGAGGCGTCTTTTGGGCGTCTCGCTTTTTTATTGACGCCGTTCAAAAAAATGCCAAAATCGAGTTGACAGTGAGCGCGATACATGTTATCATATGAGCAGTTGTTCAATCGTTTGCCGTGACCGAAAGGAGAGCCCATATGGAACACCCTGTAACCTGCCAGGAATGCCATCATCACCATAAGCTTCTCGAAAGGGCAAGGGAGCTTATGCCCGGGGACGAAAAGCTGTTTGAGCTGGCCGAGGTCTTCAAGGTCTTCGGGGATTCAACCCGGGTGCGAATAATGTGCGCGCTTATGGGGGGCGAGATGTGCGTCTGCGATATTTCCGGCCTTCTCGGTATGACGGGCAGCGCGATTTCCCACCAGCTCCGCCTCTTAAAAAGCCACCGGCTGGTAAAAAGCCGGCGGGAGGGTAAAAGCGTAATCTATTCTCTGGACGACCAGCACATATCTTCTATTCTGATTCAGGGGCTCAGCCATATTGAGGAGGCGCAGCCCTGACACAGGCAAGTCACTTCAAAAGCGAAAAGAGGCGTTACATACAGTGAAACAGTGCTCCTGCGCGGGCTGCCGGCTCATTAACGAACCGGGCGCGGCCAAAGCGCATAACCATACTAAAGACGAGGCCTGCGGCCACGATCACCCGCAGGGCGAAAAAGAAAGCCTCGGGCGGGATATTTTGTGGGCGGGAATTTCGGCCGCGCTTCTTATATTATCCCTTTTGGCAAGAGCTTTTTTCCCCGGTGTTTTAAGCCCCGCGCTTATGATACTATGCGCCCTCGCGGCGGGCCTGCCCATATTCATACAGGGGGTTAAGAATCTTTTTTGCCTTAATCTCGAGGAGCTTTCCCTTCTCACCGTCGCGGTGGCGGCGGCCTTTATTCTGGGGGAATTCTTTGAGGCCGCCATGGTCACCCTTCTTTTTAGGGCCGGCGAAATACTCGAGGATCTGGCCGTTTCCCGCAGCAAGCGGGAGGTTGCTGCCGTAACGAGGATTATACCGGACTACGCGACTATTATACTGCCGGGCGGCGAGCATAGAACAGTCAGGGCGGCGAGTCTCGAGGTCGGCAGCCTGATTCTCGTAAAATCGGGGGAAAGGCTTCCGGTCGACTGCGAAATTCTTTCGGGGGAATCCTCTGTCGATTCCTCCTCCCTCACAGGCGAAAGCCTGCCCCGCTCTGTAGGGCCGGGGGAAAAGGTTCTTTCGAGCTCTATAAACCTGGGCGGGGTTCTCACCTGCCGCACGGTTAGCGCCTACGAGGATTCCGCCGCCGCCAGGATAATCGAGCTGGTGCGCGAGTCGGCCGCCAAAAAAGGCGTGACCGAAAAGCTTATCTCCCGCTTCGCCAGGGTTTACACCCCCGCGGTCATGGTTCTTGCCCTGCTTACCGCCCTTCTTCCTCCCCTTTTGGGGTTTGGCGAATTTCGCGCTTTTGTTATGCGGGCGCTGGTTTTCCTGGTAGCCTCTTGCCCCTGCGCTCTTGTGATCGCCACCCCCCTGGCCTTTTTTTCAGGAATAGGCGCGGCCTACAGGCAGGGCGTACTTATAAAGGGCTCACGCTATCTCGAGGCGCTGGCGGGATCTAAAACCGTCGTCTTCGACAAAACCGGAACCCTTACCTCCGGCTCCCCCGCCGTAGTAGGGGTGATTCCCGCGGAAGGGTCGACGGCGGATGAGGTCCTGGCCCTTGCGGCCCTCTGCGAAAGCGCTTCGACACATCCGCTGGCCAAAGCGGTGCTCGAGGCCTTCGGCGAAAAGGCCGACCTCTCGGGCGTCGTCTCCCTCCAAGAGGTCACCGCCCAGGGCATGAGAGCCCTTCTTAAGGATGGCGAGGCGCTCTGCGGCTCGGCCCGGCTGATGGCCGCGAGCGGAGTTTCAACGGCTGGGCTGCCCGACGCGCCCCTGTACGTGGCCAAAAACAATAAGCTTCTCGGGGCAATAAAAATCGCCGACCGGCCAAGGGCGGACGCCGCCGAGACTGTACGGCTGCTTAAATCCCTGGGGATAACAAGAACCGTTATCCTTACGGGTGACGCGGAGGAGCCGGCACGGGAAATCGCTGGCGCGGCTTCGATCGCCGAGGTTTACGCGGGGCTTCTTCCTGATGAAAAGGTCTCTGTCTTCGAGCGCATAAGAGAGGAAACGCGGGGCGGCTGCGTATATGTGGGGGACGGCATAAACGATTCGCCCGTTCTCGCCCGCTCCGACGTAGGGGTCGCCATGGGCCTTTCCTCCGACGCGGCCATCGAGGCCGCCGATATGGTTTTACTCTCCGACAGGCTATCCTCTCTGCCCGTGGCTATACGCATAGCCAGACGTACCTCCAGGCTAGCCCGGCTTATAATAGGCGGCGCCCTCTGCGTTAAAATGGCGGTGCTTATCCTCGCTTTTTTGGGCCTTGCCGGAATGGGCCTGGCCGTTTTCGCCGACACAGGGGTGGCGATCATCTGCGTG
>JAITVF010000105.1 GCA_031285945.1 Oscillospiraceae bacterium | reverse complement strand
ATTCCGGCCGGGCTTGCAAACTTCAGCTTCGGGCAGGGCAGCTCCCTTGCCTCGCCGCTTCAGATCGCGCGGGTAATCGCGGCCATAGCGGGGGGGGGCTCGTCGGTTACCCCAAGGCTGGTAACGGGCCTTACAGAGGACGGCGAAACAGTCTCGCGGCGCCTGCCCGCCTACGCCGGCAGCGAAATTCTTACCCCCGATACCGCCGCCTCGATGCAACGGCTGATGACAGGCGTTATTGAGGAGGGCAGCGGAAGAACCGCGCAGCCTCTTATAGGTATGGCGGGGGGCAAAACCTCCTCGGCCCAGACCGGCCAGTTTTATAAAACGGCCGGTGGGGAGGAAAAAGAAATCGTACACGCCTGGTTCGCGGGCTTTTATCCAGCGCCGGGGCCCCGCTACAGCGTAACGGTTTTTGTAGAGGGAGGCGAATCGGGCGAGCTTGTGGCGGCGCCGATCTTTAAGCGGATACTTGACGGTCTCGCGCTCCTCGACAGGCAGTAGAGCCCGGCGATGTAAGCTCAATTACCGGACAGAGCACAGTTTGCTCTTGACAATTTAAGGCAATGGGGGCGATAATAGGTATGCAGACAGCAAGAAGTAACGTGAGAAAGAAGAGATGGATATGAAGAGCTCAAAGGTTTATTTTACCGACATGCGCTGCCCGGTCGGAACAAGCCTCCTCGATAAGCTCGACAGGCTTATGCTTAAGGCCGGAATCGAAGGGGTTGATTTCAAGAACCGGTACGTCGCCATAAAAATTCACTTCGGCGAGCCGGGGAATCTCTCGTTTTTGCGGCCCAACTTTGCCAAAACTGTGGCCGACCGGGTAAAGGCGCTGGGAGGCGTACCCTTTTTAACCGACTGCAACACCCTTTATGTAGGCAGACGGAACAACGGCCCCGCTCATCTCGACGCCGCCATGGAAAACGGCTACTCTCCGCTTTCGACCGGCTGCCAGAATATAATAGCCGACGGGCTCAAGGGCCTCGACGATATCGAGGTCCCCATAGAGGGGGGCGAATACCTCAAGTCGGCCAGAATAGGCAGAGCGGTTATGGACGCGGATATCGTGATCTCCCTCAATCACTTTAAGGGCCACGAATGCACGGGCTTTGGCGGAGCTATCAAGAATATAGGCATGGGCTGCGGCAGCCGCGCCGGCAAAATGATAATGCATAACGACGGAAAGCCCCGTGTCGACCCTGAGCTCTGCGCGGGCTGCGGAACCTGTATAGGCTACTGCGCCCAGAACGCAATAAGCCTGGAGGGCGGAACTGCGCATATCGACCACAAAAAATGCGCGGGCTGCGGGCGCTGCCTCGGCAGCTGCAACTTCCACGCCATAAGCAACGAGGACTCGAGCAGCAACGACAAGCTCAACTGTAAGATGGCCGAATACGCAAAGGCGGTCCTTCAGGGCAGGCCGCATTTTCACATAAGCGTCGCCAATCAGATTTCCCCCTACTGCGACTGTCACGGAGAAAACGACGCCGCCGTGGTTCCCGACATCGGCATTTTCGCGAGCTTTGACCCTGTCGCCCTCGATAAAGCCTGTATCGACGCGGTAAACGCTTCCCCAGTTATAAAGGACAGCGCTCTTGGCGAGGTAAAGAGCTCCGGCGATCACTTTACCGGCATCCACCCCTCCACCGACTGGCGGGTCCAGATAGGCCACGCCGTAAAGCTCGGCCTCGGCAGCTCGGATTACGAGCTTGTCAGGTTAACATAACGTTCTTTAAATATTAAAGGAATCTTAAATTGAATAGCTTTGCTACTATGGTATAATACAGACATTACTACTGGAGAAGGGATGTATTGGAATTGAAACGAGCATTGTCACTGAGCGTTGCACTGGTTATGGTTCTGGCGACGGCCCTGGGCCTGAGCACCACGGCCTTCGCCGCGTCGAGCGTCCGCGTCCGGCTCGACGACTCGTCTATCAGGGTGGACGAGGATACCTACGCCTATGTATCCACAAGCGTTGATTACGACGAGGAGCGGTGGGACACCGACGACTCACATATCGTGGAGATAGACTCCGATTCGGGCGAGATCACCGGCCTCTACCCCGGAAGGGCTACTATCCGCGTGCGGCTCTATGAGTACAGGTACGATGACGATACCGGCAAAGAACGCCGCGCCAGCGTAGGCTCGGGCTCAGCTACCATCACCGTTATTGGCAGCGGCAGATATTACGACGACGATTACTGGGAAGACTACTGGGACGATTTTGACGACGAGAGCATCGACTATACGGCCGGCGAGCGTACTCCGGTAAGCTCGGGCTCGGGCTCCCGCACCAACACCACCCTTTCCAACGGCGCACTTACCGCCTCAGCCCTTAACAGCGCCATTAACGGCGCGAGCGGCAGCTCGGTCACCCTTAAGGATTACGATTCCGCCTCGGCCAGCGCCCTTCGCACCGCCGCCTCCAAAAACGGGGGGATGAGCTTTCACTTTGATACCACCAACGGCGGCTCTGTCGAAGGCCGGCTTACACTTACCGCCGCCAACGCCGTAAATCTTGAGAACGGGCTTGACCTCGGCGTATACACCAATCAGGCCGATACCGGCGAGGTCGCCAACACCTTTGAGAACACTTTCAAGAACGATCTGGTAGTAGCCAAATCCGAGCAGTCGGGAAGCTTTGGAACAACCGTTAAGATCGCCATACGGGCGGGCTCGGTCATAAGCTCCCACAACGACCTCAGGGTGTACCGCTACGACTCAAATACCAACAAATACAGCGAGCTCAAAAACGCAAACCCGTGGATTGACGACAACGGATACGCGCACTTTTACACCACCATGGGCGGCTACTTTATCGTAAGCGACGGCCCGCTGAAGCGATAAGCGTAAAATTTAGAAACGACCGGATAAAGTGGAACCCCGGCGACTGTCTGTGAAGATAGCCGCCGGGGTTCTTAGCAGCTTGGCGCCAGTAATACTACTCCGCGCTCGAAAATATTCCCTCTAAAATTGCGCGAACTTATTGACAATGCAAATATTATATGCTATTATAATATTACAGGATCAAGAATATTTACCAAGCAAGCTCTAAGCCGAAAAAGTATACCGCGCCTCTCGTTGACAGATAAAACCTCCCGTGCTATACTAATATTAGCTTATAAGCTAAACCAATTGATTTTTGGCAATAAAAGGGATGGAGCGGTGTGGCAAAATGACTTTTGGCAAATTTATTGCGGACAGGCGTAAGGATCTGGGCATGATTTATCGGGATATCGCAGAGCCTCTGGGGGTTTCAGTCGTTTATGTCTGCGACGTCGAGAAAGGGCGGCGCAACGCCTTTGAGAAGGAAAAGCTGGGGATTCTCGCGTCCTTGCTCGGGCTCACCGAGGAAGAAAAGGCCCGTATGTACGATCTGGCGGGTGAGCAGCGCCAGGAGGTTTCGCCCGATCTGCCCGAATACATCATGGGAAACGATCACGTTCGCTTCGCGTTGCGCGCCGCGCGCGATCTTGGGGCGGGCGAGGCCGAATGGATGGGATTTGTAGAGGAGCTGAAACGGAGGAATACATAACATGCCGACACCGCCGCTTCCTTTTCGCGCTTGCAAAAACAGTATTCCTGTCATCAGCAAAAAGACCATCGACTACTTGGGCGAAGAGCTGGTGGGGGATTTCTGCCCCAAAGCAATGCAAACTCCAATGGCAATTGACATCGAGAGGTTTGTTCAGAGCTATCTCGGAGTTGAGCAGGATTTTCAGTACCTGACGAATAACGGCGTTTACCTTGGGATGACGGTTTTTAACGACACAAGCAGGCTCCCTGTATACAATCCCGAAACGGGTCAGGCGGAGTATATAAGCGTGAGGGCCGGAACGGTGATTATTGACAAAAGCCTTCTTAAGGAGGGCAACGAGAACAAATATCGCTTTACAATGGGGCATGAGGGCTCTCACTGCATACTTCACTCAGATTACTTTGCTTTTAATCCGGACCAGACGTCTCTTTCCGGCCACAGCGACGTTCCTCTGTTCCGGTGCAAGATAGCCGATTCAGGTGATGAAAAGCGCAAGCCGGTATCCAGGTGGACCTACGACGACAGAATGGAATGGCAGGCCAACCGCCTTTCCTCAGCGATTCTTATGCCCAGGCTGATGGTGTGCAGGCTGGTGGCGGACAGCCTCCCCCGGACTAAGGAGCCTTTTGAGCGAGGCGCCCGGGACGCTTTTCTTGACCGGATGGTCTTGCTGATCGCGGGAACGTTTGAGGTTTCGAGGAGCGCCGCGGCCTACCGGCTACGGGATCTTGGGCTGATCGACAGAAAGCTTAACCCCGATATTCTCAGCGAAATGATTCGCAAAAGAGACGTTGTATCCGCATAAGAGATTTAGGCGGGAATAAGGCGAAATTTCTTTGTTCCCGTCTTTCTCAACTTTTTTAAATAAACCATTTAGCTTAATTGAGTATAATAAGGAGAAATCTCAATGATAATCGTAAATGAGGCAACGCCGTGCAAGGAAAGAATCAAGCCTGTTATATGCCCGAAATGTGAAAAGGGAAGGCTCGGGAACATCCCAAGGGGAGGCGGCGTGCGTATCTTTAAAAAAGGGAAGCCGCCACCGGATGGGGAAAGCGAGTATTTTCAGATAAAGTGTCCGGTTTGCGGAGCGCGGTGGTCGCTTACAATTGAATAAATATTGGATACTGAGATAAATATCCGGTGAGGGTTGAGCCTGCGGGCAATAATACCACACCTTTCCGACACATAGCGCCGGCCGCCGGCCCGAGGGGTTTAAACGTACCCCCGCAATCCCGGGGGACTTCCGGTTACGCTTACGAAATAAGCTGTAACGGATCAGAGCGTCAGGAGCATGGCGGATAGCTTTTAAGGCTATCCGCCATGCTCTTTTTTTTATCCCCATTTTTGCCTTAAAAGCAGAATGGGGGATGTGTGAAAAGCACAAACAGTATAACAATCAGATGCAGGTCGCCGCCTTTTCTCTTTAGATTTTGGCTTGTTCCAAAAATCGAAGGGAGAAAAGGTCAATGCAAAAGTATACATATGAAACAGCTACAGGGCCTGTGGAGATAGAGGTTAAGCGTGACTGGGCCGCCGTATTGGAGTATGCGGACACGGAAGAAAAACGCTCCGAGCGCAAGCATACCCGGCCCGATCATAAGTATGCCCCCGGGGCTCCGATTTCACTGGATTCGGCGGCCCCCGGATGCGCCTTAGCTGGCGATACATACGATGAAACGCGCGATGTCGATACGCGCGCCGATTTTGAGCGCGCGCTTGATTTTCTCTCGGAATTACAGCGCTTCTGCGTTATAGAAATATGCCTGAAAGGCCGTACTTATCGCGATGTCGCAAAAGAACTCGGCAGGGATCATTCCACAGTCAGGGACGTTATCCGGGCGGCCAGATTAAAAATAAAAAAATGTCTCTAATAAGCCCCCGCTGTAGCTAATTACTATTGCGCATTTAAAATACTTCTTTCTATTGTTTCCCCCGCCTTTGGCGGGGGAAACAATAGA
>JAITVF010000050.1 GCA_031285945.1 Oscillospiraceae bacterium | reverse complement strand
TATTTTAAATGCGGAATAGTATAAATGATACTATAAGCGCTACTATTGCACATGATTTATATCAGTCGACAGGCACCGGGTTCTCATCCACCTGGAAGGGCAGGCCCCACTCGCCCAGCGCCTTCATAAAGGGATCGGGGTCAAACTCCTCGATGTTAAAGACCCCCGCGCCCTTCCAGACCCCCGTTTTGAGCATCATAGCGCCTATCATAGCGGGAACGCCGGTGGTATATGCGACAGCCTGGCTGCCCACCTCCCGGTAGCACTCCTGGTGGTCGCAGATGTTGTAGATATAACGCGTAAGCTCTTTGCCGCCCTTTTTCCCCTTAAAGACGCAGCCTATATTGGTCTTGCCGACCGTTCTGGGGCCGAGGGAGGAGGGGTCGGGCAGCACCGCCTTTAAAAACTGAAGGGGAACAATCCGCTTGCCCTCGTAGTCGATGGGCTCTATCGAGGTCATACCTACGTTTTCAAGGCACTTAAGATGAGTCAGGTAGCTCTGGCCAAAGGTCATAAAAAAGCGAATACGCTTAATGCCGGGGATATTTAGCGAGAGGGACTCTATTTCCTCGTGGTGCAAAAGGTACATGTCCTTTTTGCCCACCTCTTTAAAGTCGTACTCCCGCTTTATTTCCATGGGCTTAGTGTGTACCCAGGCCCCGTTTTCCCAGTAGCTGCCGGGCGCCGCGACCTCCCTGATGTTGATCTCGGGGTTAAAGTTAGTGGCAAATGGGTAGCCATGGTCACCACCGTTGCAATCGAGAATATCGATATAGTTGATCTCGTCAAAATAGTGCTTAAGGGCATAGGCCGAAAAAACGCCGGTCACCCCCGGGTCGAAGCCGCTTCCCAAAAGGGCGGTCAGTCCGGCCGCCTTAAACCGCTCGCGGTAGGCCCACTGCCATTTATACTCGAATTTGGCGGTATCCTCCGGCTCGTAGTTGGCGGTATCCACATAATTGACCCCGGCGGCGAGGCAGGCGTCCATAATGGCAAGGTCCTGATAAGGCAGCGCCAGATTCAGAACTAAATCGGCCCCGTAATCCTTAATGAGCGCGGCGAGGGCGGGTGTGTCCATGGCGTCGATCTGTGCTGTCGTAACCTTTGTTTTGCCGTACTTTTCGTCCACCTGAGCCTTTAACGCGTCGCATTTTGATTTTGTGCGGCTCGCGATCATAAGCTCGGGAAATACCCTGTGGTTCTGGCAGCACTTGTGAACCGCCACGCCGGCGACCGCGCCCGCGCCTATTATAATGGTTTTACTCATGATAAAGCCTCCCGGTGATAAATTTTTTATGTTATTCTCGTATGCCCTTAACTGTAAGGCCGGTCATATAGTCGATCAACTTGAAAACCGAACAGTCTTTACGGTCTATTTTGCGCAACGTTGCGTCATCGTCCTAGACGGGCGTCAGCCCGTCGTCGTCCTCTTCCTTGCGTGGCACAAAATATCCTCGTAAATCCTTGTCCGCTTTTCAAGCTAATCGGCTATACCCGCAACGCCAAAAAAAGCTCACGCAAAACCTTGCAGGCTGTCGCGGTGGAAACTCCGGTTGTATCTATACCCGGCGCTAGCTCGGTTAAGTCGCAGCCCACCACTTTTGCCCTGCAAACATTCAGCATAGCCCCAAGCAGCTCCTTAAAGCTTACCCCCCCAGCCTCGGGGGTTCCTGTTCCGGGAAAAACCCCGGGATCGAGTATATCCAGATCTATTGTTATATAAACATGGCAATCATCACGTATGATTTCTTCAACAACGTCGCCAAGTCCCTCAAAGTCAAAGAATCTGGTTTTTACGTGACTATTGCCCCAGCATATTTCTTCTTTGTCCCCCGAGCGTATGCCAAACTGAAATATCCTCCCGTCCAAAAGCTCCTCGTGGCAGCGCCTTATCACGCAGGCGTGGGAATATTTAACCCCCATGTAGTCGTCGCGCAGATCGGCGTGAGCGTCGAAGTGTATAAGCCTCAAATCGGGGTATGCCTTAGCGGCGGCCCTGACCGCGCCGAGGGTGACAAGATGCTCGCCGCCGAGCATTACGGGAATTTTTTTATCACTTATAATCCGCGAGGCCGTCTGCTCAATTATATCCACGGCGGTAGCCGCGTCCCCATAGGGAAGCTCAAGGTCTCCGCAGTCGAAGAGCTTTAAGCCGGCCATATCCTTGCCCTGATAAGGGCTGAAGGTTTCGAGCCCGAAGGATTCCCGCCGCATCGCCCCCGGGCCGAATCTCGCGCCGGGGCGGTTGGAGGTGGTTGAATCAAAGGGCGCGCCAAAAAGAACGAGTCTCGCTTCCCCATACTCCGCGTCGCAGGCCATAAACGAATCATATTGGCGCTTTATCACGTTTTTTTCGCCCCTTAAATTTTTAGGATTATACCTGCTCCTCAACGTCGCGCAAAAGCTCCTCAACATAGGCGGGCAGGGCGAAGCAGCCTACATGGAGGACGGTCGTGTAATACCTGGATGAAATCCCCAGCATCTTCCAGCCCACCGGGTTAAAATCGCGGACGGGGTGATACCTCTTGGAGGCAAAGCCAAATAGCCAGTGCCCCGAGGGATATGTGGGTATGTGGGCCTGGTAAACCTTGCTTATGGGAAATGTCTCTACAATTCTTTTGTGGGCCCGCTGCATGGCTATGGCGTCGGAATCGTAAAAGGGGCTTTCGTGCTGGTTTACCATTACGCCGTCTTCCTTGAGCGCCTTATAGCAGTTGCCGTAAAACTCGCGGGTAAAAAGGCCCTCTCCGGGGCCGAAGGGGTCGGTCGAGTCTACGATGATAAGATCATACTCGTCCTCCCTGGTGCGTATGAACTTGAGCCCGTCCTCATAATAAAGGCTGAGCCTCGGGTCGTCGAAGCGGCAGGCGGTTCCCGGCAGATACTTGCGGCATACCTCCACCACCAGGGGATCGATCTCCACAAGGTCGATACGCTCGACCGCGTCGTAGTGGCAAAGCTCCCGCAAAACCCCGCCGTCCCCCGCCCCTATGACAAGAACCCGTTTGGGGGAGGGATGAACGGCCATGGGGACATGGGTTATCATTTCGTGGTAGATGAACTCGTCCTTTTCGGTGAGCATCATATAGCCGTCCAGGGTAAGAAACCGGCCAAACTCCTTCGATTCAAATATATCTATCCGCTGAAACTCGCTTTGTGCGCTGTAAAGCTGCCTGTCCACCTTAATGGAAAACTTGGCCCCGTGAGTGTGCAGCTCGGAAAACCAAAGCTCCAGAGTCGATTCCTCCCTTAGGCTGTTATTATTGTAAAAATCCGTCGCGTTATTTTATAACGTTAATTTTCAAGATATCGGCGTCCTCGGGGCCGGTCAGGGAGCAGCCCTTTTCCTTCGCGTAGCGGATATAGGTTAAAAT
>JAITVF010000121.1 GCA_031285945.1 Oscillospiraceae bacterium | reverse complement strand
CCGGTTGTTATGCGCAGGCTTCCGTGTCCCTGGTAGAGCAGCCTTGTCATATTTTCATCCTCCTTCAGTGTGTCTTACGCAAAACTCTGCGTTGCCCGGGTGAGCGTTTTATGCCATAATACAAGCAGATAATATGTAAATTATAATAACCGTGGCGCGGTTTGTCAATTTTAGCCCCATAATCAGTATAATCAGCCGAACGCGACGTCCAGCATCATCATAACGGCAAACCCCAGGAGGACGCCGAAGGCGGCGACAATCCTGTTATCCCTGAAGGATTCGGGGATAAGCTCCGAGCATACCACCGCGATCATGGCCCCGGCGGAGAAGGATAGGGCTATGGGCAGGGCTCCTTGCACGGCCAGCGAGAACATTACGCCGAAAACTCCCGCAAATGGCTCAACCATGCCCGACGCCTGCCCTGCCAAAAAGCTCTTTAACCGTTTTACGCCGCTTCTGCGCAGCGGCATGGCCACGCATACGCCCTCGGGAAAGTTCTGAAGCCCTACCCCGAGAGCTAGCATGACGGCGCCCTCCGCCGACGCGCCGGCTATTCCCATCGCCGCGCTGCCAAAGGCTACGCCTATGGCGAGGCCCTCGGGAATATTGTGTATGGTAACGGCGGCGGTGAGGAGTATGGATCGCTTTAGCTCCGTTCCCTTCGCCTTTATCAGGGACGCTCTGGCCAGCAGAATATCGGAGCCGATTACGAACACTCCGCCCAGCATAAAGCCCGTTGCCGATATTAGCCACGCGTTTCCGTTTAGCGCGGTCGCAAGCTCTATGGCGGGAGCCAGCAACGACCAGAAGGAGGCCGCGATCATTACACCCGCGGCAAAGCCCATCATAAGATCCAATACCTTTTGGTTCATCGACCTGAAAAAGAAAACCAGCGAGGCCCCCAGCGCCGTTACGAAATATGTGAACAGGGTAGCCAGAAAGCCCTGGCATACAGAGCTAAGTCCCATAAACCATGCCATTATCTATCGCTCCCGCATAAAATCTCAGTTTATAGTATGCGGAGACCCTGCTTTGCGTTACCGGCAAAAAAACGCCTGAGCAGATCAAGCTCAGGCGTTTCGTTAACGCAAACCGTAGCGGTATAGCGGCGCTGGCGGGCGGCTGCATACTCAAACAATCAGAATCTCGTCGCCGCTCCACTCAAACCGGGCGTTTAGCCCCGCACCGCGGGTAATCTTTTCCATGTAGGCCAGTACCCGCGCGCCCCGCTCGTCGTTGCCCACGATCTCGGGGATTCCCGTCTTGCCGACTATCATGGGAATAAAACCGGTGCGCACGATTTTTTTATCCTCTATTTCGCACTTAGCTATTATAGAATATATGCTTTCCGGGTGGAATGGGTAGGTTGGATACTCGGGATCGGGAACAAAGCCGAACCGCTCTATCCGCCTTCTGGCCCACTCCTCCGGGTCGAACACCTCGGTGGCCTTTCCCTTGCCTCGCTTCCAGTTTGGGCTGAGGGAGGGCACCCAGGCAATTAGGTTGTTGAGTCCGTGGAAGATAGTCCGCCCCTTATAAACCTCGACGCCGTGCAGAATATGGGAGTGGGAGCCGAAGACCACGTCCGCCCCCGCGTCAATAGCCGCCCTGGAGATAAACCGTTCGTAATCGGCAAGGGCCACCGGCTTGTGGACTATGCCTTTATGCAGGTAGACGCACACAATGTCGCACTGTTCGCGCAGGGCGGCAATCTGGCCGGTCATGCGCTCAAAGCTGCTCCATTCGGGGAAGGAGAATATATGGTCGGGCGGGCCTCCGGGATTGGCTACGTTACCCAATTCGTAGTGGGTAACAACATCTACAAAGGCTCCGCCAGCCTTGTTTTTTCCCGCGTTCATCGCCTTTATACCGGTGCAGTTGTAGTTTAGAAAGCCAAACCTGATTCCCTGCCGTTCCAGAACCAGCGGGCGCTCGGCTTCCTCGAGATTCATGCCGCCCCCCACATATGGCACGCCGTTTTCGCGCAGCCAGGCGGTGGTGTCCCTCACTCCCGTTTCGCCGGCGTCGTAAATGTGATTGCCCGCCAGCGTCACCAGATCGAAGCGGCCCTTAACGGGCTCTAAATTGCGCAGCTCCCGGTCCAGATCGTCCAGCTCGGGAGCGGTGTCGCTGTAGGGCACCTCAAGCTGCGCAAATACCAGATCCCCTGTTTTTAGCGCCGGGTCTATTCCCGAAAAGTAGCGCTACGGCTCGGCGCCCAGAATCAGGTCGCCGCCTGTCAGCATAGTAAATGGCCTGTCACTCATTTTTTCTTCCTCCCGCTAATGCGTACAGGAACCCCTGCATTTTACAGGGGTTCCTTTTGACAAATCAAGCAAGCGCTAAATAATCTTGCTTTTTTATGCGGTTGGCGAACCTGCATCTATTTTAGCAAAAGGAGTCTTTCTAGTATCTTAAGTTCTTTCATTCTCACCAGCATAGCTGGTGGTTTATTTGCGCTTAATCGTTAATTAAAAACATTGCCGAAACGTCGCCCATGTCAAAAAGTCTAACCCGATAAGTACCGGCCTCGAGCTTTTCGCCCGATGCGCCTACAACTACAGAAAAAGATATGGTCTCACCGGGTTGAATATACTCTTCCTCAATGGCGGTTTCGCTTTCAAACACTATATCCCACTCATCAACATTATTACGTTCCACAACGTACCCTAATGCCTTCATTACCGGCTTGGAGGTGCCATTGGTAATAGATGCGTCAATTCTATTGGGAAGGGCATCAAACGAAGATTTTGCGAAAGTAAGCGATAAAGCGCCGGCGTTTTGCATTAAGTTTTCCTCCAACTTTGATGATTGAGAGGATTGCAATGACGAGCTGGGCTGCGATGGGACTTGCGATGACGAGCTGGGCTGCAATGGAGTTTTTTGTAAGGATGACGAAGACTCCGGTTCCCGCGATGATGACGGTTGAGTTGGTGTTGACGGAGTGAGTTCTGGTTGTGTCATTTCGCTCATACTTTCTGATGGATTTGTGCTTTCGCTGCTATCCTGTTCTATGTTTTGGTTCGAACAAGCCGTAAACAGTAATATACAAGTGGTAAGAAATAATGCCAATGCACTTTTACACATACAAGTCGCTCCTCTTTTACTATCAGGACGTATATGGAGTGAAGTACCTG
>JAITVF010000093.1 GCA_031285945.1 Oscillospiraceae bacterium | reverse complement strand
CGAGCCCTCCGGCGGATTGCTTACGGCGCTTATAGGCGGAAAGGCGGCGGTTACGGGGGCGCTGGTCACCGCCGCCGAAAAATCACCCGGAGAGGTAACGCCCCGTCTGCCAAAGGCCTCAACAATACGGTATGTTCCGTTGGGAACGTTGGCAAACGAGTAGTTCCCGTTTGCGTCGGTAAGAACGGTGAGCGCCGCGTTTGTCTGCGTGTTCTGTAAAACTATCGGGATGTTTGCCAGACCCGGCAGCGAATCTGAATATGTAGATGTTCTTGCTCTGTCGAACGCAAGGCGGCCTGATACGGTAGCCAAGTGGATTCACTCCTTATTTGATGAATGTAATGGTAATATGGTAATAATGGTGTCGCGATTACTATCACTATATGCCGCGGTGGCAATGTAAGTCACATCATACGGTATTGCGGGCGGAGTCTTTTGTGCGGCGCGTCAAAAAGAGGCCGGCGGCGCGACTCGTAACAGTCGCGCCGCCGGCCACTTACCCTGTATCGTGGAACAGAGGGTAAAACCCTTTCTACTGACAGTCTATTTTGATCTTTCCTCCAGAATGGACTTAAGCTCCTCCATAAAGGAGCTTAGGTCCTTGAATTCGCGGTAAACCGAGGCAAAGCGCACATAGGCGACCTCGTCGATCTCCCTTAAATGCTTCATGGCCAGCTCGCCGATCCGCGAAGACAAAACCTCTCTGTCCATAGTATTCTGGATATTGGTCTGGATATCGTCCACCGCGTCCTCAAGCATCTGGGCGGAAACCGGGCGATTGGCGCAGGCCCGCAAAAGGCCGCCCAGAAGCTTGGCCCGGTCAAAGACCTCGCGGGATTTATCCTTTTTTATAACCATTACGGGCGTCGTTTCGATCACCTCGTAGGTGGTAAAGCGCTTTTCGCAGTTAAGGCACTCGCGGCGGCGGCGAATCTTTTCCCCTTCCTCGGTTGGGCGGGAATCGATCACCCTGCTGTCAATATAAAAGCAATAGGGGCATTTCATCTTTGTCATCTCCCCAAAGGCGCGTCGCGGCCGCTGCGCAAAGCGGCCTGTTACCGGTCCGCAAGGTAATCGTCAAGCAGGTCGTCCATATGGATAACCCGGATTTCGCCGGCCGCGCAAAACTCCACAAACCGCTCAACCGATTCTCTTTTAGTATCTACATCTGGCGCCGAGTAAAGAACCCGTCCGTCTTCGCCAATAACTCTGAGCCCATATGTAGTATAACTGATATCCTCGTCCCCGTCAACCGCTTCCATCTCGGTAAGCTCAATGCAAAGGGGCGTTTCGTTTGCCACGAATTCGTACCTCTTTAAACAGTTAATCATCTTATCGAACCTCCCTAAATTGATCCATGGCATGGTATCCTCCGGGCCCCCGGTATCCGGCTATAAACGCTCCGGCTCCCGCCGGAAAGCTCAGCTGTGTTCTTTCATAATACTATATATCTGCCGTTTGACAAGGCGATTCTTACGGCTAAAAAAAACCTATTTCGACTTGCGGAATATCGGGCCGCGATAATCTTGTCAGGTTTTGACAAACAGCTCGTTGTTTAAATATACAGTTTGCCCGGTTAGTCGAAGCCGGTCGAGCAATTTGTGCATCTTACGCGATAGTGGAAAGTATGTATGAAAGATGTTGGAAACCTGCCGATAATTCAACAATATCCTTAAAGTTTTCCCGATAAAGTTCAACGATCACACTGCCCGAAAAGCCGTTTTTCGCGATATGCTCAAGGAATTCCCGAATGTTGAAAACTCCGCGACCGGGGGGAAGACAGCTTTGGGCTCCTGTATGATCGCTCAGGTGTACATGCTTGATCTTCCCTCCCATGGCGTTCGCCATTTCAAATGGATTCTGTCCGGCTCTGACCGCCTGTTTGACGTCTAAGATAAACTCGGCGTCCGCAAGGGCGCTTCGCATCTGCTTAAAAAATCCCGGCTCGCGCGAGGCGCAGCGCTCCACATTCTCCTGGCACAGGGATATCCCCTCTCTTCTCGCGTCCTCCCATAAAACCGAAAAGCGCTCGAAGTATTGGCCGGGCGGGATCTCGTTCCCGTAGAAGTTGCCGTGGAAGACGACCGCTTCCGCGCCCAGCATCCCCGCCGCCTCATAGTGGCGCTTATACTCCTCGCGCCCCTCCAAAAAGCGCCGCGAGTAGCCCGAAAAGAAGTAAAGCGGCTCCATGGCGCTGAGGTAGGGGTGAACGGACGCAATTCTTGCTCCGGCCGAATCGGCCATGGCGCGAAGCCCTCGCAAAAAGGGAGCCGAAAGCTCCTCCCTGGCGTTGATAAAAACCTCGACGCAGGCGGGCCGCAGGGCAAGAATATCCCTAAGGCTCTCCTCGGTATAACGCGGGTAAAGGCATGCTGTCGAAATCCCTGGTTGCATGGGTTGAGTCTCCTTACTTTGCTGCCATAAATTTTGCATTGAGGCTTTTTTTGTTCTGTGATAGACTTGACAAGTTATCTACTTAGAGTATAAAATTCCCTGAAAGGAGCATTTTGATGTCATACATAAAAAAATTGATCACCCGGCTTAGGGGGTTGAACCCTTTGGCGAAAACGGCCCTCAGACTTGGGGCGGGGCTTATGCTTATCTTTTACATAGTGGGGTTCGCTTCGCTTATCGGCGCGAGATATGTAGACAACTACTTTCACGCTATGAGCCTGTACCGGGGCTGCCTGGAGGCGGCTCCCGCCTCGCTGCTGGCCGGAGTGGGGGGAGGGCTGCTCGGCGATCTTATGCTGCGCGGGAGCGGCAACAAGAAGGAAAAGGACGAATAGCCGCGAACAAGCTCGTCGATGAACTGATTATAGCACATTTATGAATAATTACAGCATGTAATATGCTGAAAAAACGCTGCCAGGTACTGCCGAAAAAACCATTAAGATGCAGCAAATGTTCGCAAACTGTCCTTTATGGCATAAAAACCCCGTATTGCTTCCACAGGAAGGCAATACGGGGTTTTTATGAGCTTTAATGTAAATTTTGCCGGAAAACAGCGCTACGGCTCAAGACCCTGCCGGGACATGACAGAACCAATATAGGCGGCGAGGCGCCGGCCGGTCTCCTCGCTTATTACGTGTTCCATCCGGCAGGCGTCCACCTCCGCCGCCTCCTCCCCCACGCCCAGCACAATGGTAAGAAAACGCTTTAGGTTATTGTGGCGGCCAAGTACCTCCGCCGCCTTTTCACGGCCCCGCTCGGTCAGGCTTATCCGCCCATAGGGCTGCTGGTCCACCATTCCGGCCTTTTTAAGGACCGAAACCGCCTTGTTGACGCTCGGCCTCGAAACACCCAGGGCCTCGGCTACGTCGATGGAGCGCACCGGGCCCGATTTTCTCTCCAGAATAAGGATTGTCTCCAGATAGTTTTCGCCCGCCTCACGCATGACCATCGCGGCCTCCGTCACTTTAAGGCACCTCCCGGATTACTGATTCAATTATTTCTCCCCACGCCACTTGAGGGGACAAAACGGTATTACACGCTTCATAAAAAATCAAGAGCCGATATCGCTCAGCCGGCGTTATCCGTGTCGGAATCGGCGCTCGAGCAGTTCCCCTTAACCGAGCAGCCCTCGCAGCCCTCGCAGCACTGCCCGCGGCTCATCTTGCGCATGCTGCGCACAAAAAGATAAATGGCAAGGGCGATTATAAGCCCGCACAGGATGATCACAGCTGCGGATGCGGACACAAAAATACCTTCTTCCCGTCAGTTTTGGGTAAAGCGCGCGGGCCATAAAAATTATAATAGCGCGCCCTTTAGGGCTATTATAGCATCAACGGCCCCAAAAAGCTATCCGAATATAAGCCTTCCGCCCTGATATACGACCAGTGATATAATATACGCGACCGCGGTTGTAAAGGCTGCTGTAAGAATAGCCCATCTCCAGCTGTTCATTTCCCTTTTTATGGATACAAAGGCGGAGATGCAGGGCATGTAAAGAAGGCAGAAGACCATAAAGGAAAAAGCCGACACAGGGTCGAACGCCGCCGCAAGGGCCGAGGCCAGCGCTTCGCCGCTACCAGCGCCGTAAAGAACCAGCATGGAGGATACGACCGTCTCCTTTGCGATAAGGCCCGCGAGTATTGAAACCGCGGCCTGCCAGTTACCGAAGCCCAGGGGCGCGAATATGGGCGCGAGACCTCTTCCGACAGAGGCAAAAATGCTGTCGCGGTTATCCAAAACAAGCTGTAAGCTCCAGTCAAGGTTTTGCAAAAGCCAGGTCAGCACGCTCATCGAGAATATTATCGTCCCCGCCTTTATAAGAAAGCCCTTGGCCTTTTCCCAAACGTGGCGCAGAAGGGCCCCCGGGGAGGGTAGTCTGTAGGGCGGCAGCTCCATAACAAAGGGAGCGACCGTTCCCCGAAATAGAGTCCCCCGCAGAAAAAGCCCGGAAACCACGGCTGTGACCATTCCGATAATATACATGGAAAAAACCGCGGCCCCCTCGTGCTCGGTGAAGAAGATAGAGGCGAAGAGCGCGTAGACAGGAAGCTTTGCCCCGCAGCTCATGAAGGGCGTGATCATAATGGTCATTTTGCGGTCGCGGTCGTTCTCCATTGTTCTGGCGGCCATAACGGCGGGGGTGGTGCAGCCAAAGCCCATAAGCATGGGAATAAAGCTTTTGCCGGTCAGGCCTATTTTATGCAGGAGGCGGTCCATTATAAAGGCGGCTCTGGCCATATAGCCGCTGTCCTCCAGGACGCTGAGGCAGGTAAACAGTATAAGTATCTGCGGCAAAAAAGTAAGCACTCCGCCTACTCCGCCGATTATAGCGTCCACCAAAAGGCCATGGGTCCAGCCTGGAGCGGCGGCCGAGCTGAGCAGCCCCGTTACCCATCTGGTGAGCATATCCCCCAGAATAAAATCTATGCCGCCGCTCAAAAAGCTGCCGACCGGCCCGAAGGTAAGGGCAAACATAAAGAACATTATAAGCAAGAATATGGGAAGAGCAAGTATCCTGTTTGTGATAACAAGATCAATTTTATCAGAAAGGCTCAGGCCGCCCTCGGCGCCCGCCTTTACCATGGCCTTTTCCACCATGGCGGTTATACTCTTGTAGCGGGCGTCGGCCAGCATGGTCTCACGGTCGCCGTAAGGGGATGATGCCTCGTAAGCCGCCACCACCCTCTCGATCCTGCCGGCGGTTTCCTTATCCAGGTTAAGCGCTTCCCCCGCTTTTTTATCCCCTTCCAGCAGCTTGGCGGCGTAAAACCCCAGCGGAAGACCTCTGAGCCCCGGGATTTCCCACAAAATAACATAGACGTCCAGTATAGCCTGCTCGGTGGCGCGGTCGTAGGCGACCTTCCCCACAGACCGCGAAGGATCGCGGGCCGGGTTCCTCGCGAGGGCCGCGGCGGCCTCCAGCAGCTCTTTTGTGTTCTCGCCCTTTTTCGCGGTAATGGGTATTACCTGAACCCCAAGCTGCCGCGAGAGCTCCGCACAGTCGAGCCTGTCTCCCTTTTGGCGAACCTCGTCCATCATATTGACCGCAAGAATCATGGGGACGCCAAGCTCCATCAGCTGCAGCGCGAGATAAAGGTTGCGCTCTATGTTGGTACCGTCCAGGATATCTATAAGAACGTCCGGCCGTTCCTCAATCAAAACGCGCCGGGTTACAATCTCCTCCATGCTGTAGGGGGAAAGGGAGTAGATTCCCGGCAGATCCACCAGGGTTATCGACTCGCCTTTGTATTTTACCGAGCCTTCCTTTTTTTCCACGGTAACCCCGGCCCAGTTTCCCACATACTGGTTGGAGCCGGTATACAGGTTAAACAGCGTGGTCTTTCCCGAGTTGGGGTTACCGGTAAGCGCTATTTTCATCGGGATCCCGTTCCTCTAAAAGTATTTTTCTGGCGTCCTCCCGCCTCAAAGAAAGCTCGTAGTCGCGCAGGTTTATTTCGAGCGGGTCGCCTAACGGAGCGGTTTTGCGCAGGGTAACCCTGGCCCCCGGCGTAAGGCCCATATCTACCAGGCGCCGCTTGATCGCGCCCTCGCCGCCTATCGAAACGATTACGCCGGTCTGCCCCGGCAAAAGCTCGCCGAGATTTCTGGCGCCCGTATGCCTGTTGACCATGAGTTGCCTCCATAAATTCACCTGAGTTAACTTTGCTGTCAGTATACCACATATGTGAGTTTATGTAAATAGATTCAAAGAAAAGTTTACCGAAAGAAACTTTGTAAAATATACTGTTTCACCCCCCGCCGTAGCGGGGGGTGAAACAAAATCAATCTATAAGCAGCGGTTATTTTTACCCATCGCTCTAAAATCTCAGCCTGCCGCCCTAAGCTTGAGGCGCAGCTTGTCGCTTATCATGGCGATAAACTCGGAGTTGGTGGGTTTTCCCCGACCATTGTGAATGGTATAGCCGAAGTATGAATTTAGAATATCCACGTCTCCCCTGTCCCAGGCGACCTCGATGGCGTGGCGGATTGCGCGCTCTACCCTGGAGGGGGTCGTGCCGTTTTTCTTGGCCACCGAGGGGTAGAGCCTTTTGGTCACGGAATTAATAATATCCGGCTCCTGAATTGAAAGTATAATGGAATCGCGCAGATAGTGGTACCCCTTTATGTGGGCGGGCACACCTATTTGATGGATGATTTCGGTTACCATAATCTCGAGGTCGGGCTGGGGCCTTGAACCCCGCATAGAGGGGGTAAATGTCTGGTTCCTTGCCTGGGCGAACTGAATAACTCTTTCGACCATTACCTCAGTATCGACCGGCCTCAAAAAGAAGTAGACGCAGCCGCCCGCGGTCAGCTC
>JAITVF010000145.1 GCA_031285945.1 Oscillospiraceae bacterium | reverse complement strand
CGCCCTCTTTTCCGGCCGCCCCCCCCGCGCGAATCGGCTACCACCCGGCCGTCCTGTATTCTCACGGTTCTGTCGGTATTTGCGGCCACGCCGTCGTCGTGGGTTATCAGAATCACCGTTTTACCCATTCCCGAAAGCTCGTGCAGTATCCGCATTATTTCGCCGCCCGAGGCGCTGTCGAGATTGCCGGTGGGCTCGTCCGCCAGGATTATGGGGGGCTTTGAGGCTATTGCTCGGGCAATAGCCACTCGCTGCTGCTGCCCTCCCGACATCTGATTGGGCCTGTGATGGGTTCTGCCCGGCAGATCAACCTGCCACAGGGCCTCGAGCGCCATCTTCCTGCGCTTTTCCCGCCCTATTCCCCGGTATAAAAGCGGAAGCTCCACGTTTTCCATCGCGGTCATTCCGGGTATAAGATTAAACCCCTGGAATATAAAGCCTATCTTGCGGCCCCGGATTTCTGAGAGCGCGTCGTCGGTCAGCGCGGTTATCTCGCTGCCCTCTAAAAGATAGCGGCCGCAGGTAGGCATATCAAGGCAGCCTATAAGATTCATCATGGTTGATTTGCCCGAACCGCTGGGGCCTACGACCGAAATAAACTCCCCGGCCTCCACCCGCAGGCTGACGCCGTCGAGAGCTCTGACCTCGCCGGACCCCGGATTATAAACCCTCGATACCTCGCAAAGCTCAATAAGCGCGGACAAATAAAGCATCCCCCTCGCATACTACAGGCGTAACTCTGCCTATAGTATGCGCGGGGGATGGGAAATTAATGCAAAAATTCACAGCTGATTATAGTCGGCCAGCTATAGCTACCATCCGCTTAAGTGAGCGCGCAAAACCGCGCCGAAAAGCTTTTTTGAAAGGCCGGGGAACTCGCTCTTTTCCATAGCGGCAAGCCATTCCTTTGTTTTTTGGCGGGCGGTAAAGCCGTCGGCCGGGCAGTTTTTCTCTATAACCGGCAGCCCTTCCTTGCGAACTGCGGCGGTTATGTCACGCTCGGTGGCGAGGCACAATGGGCGTATCATGGTCAGATTCTTTCGCGAAAGGTAGCTCACCGGCTGGAAGCAGCCAAGCCTTCCCTCATAAAAAAGATTCATCACAAGGGTTTCGACCGCGTCGTTGCGGTGGTGGCCCAGCGCTATTTTGTTGCAGCCAAGCTCGTTTGCCATATCGTGAAGCATACCCCGGCGCATTCTGGCGCAGAGGCTGCACGGGTTTTTCTCCTGCCGGCGCACAAATAGTATCTCGCCAAGCTCGCTGCGCCTGATCGCGTGATCAATCCCAAGCGATTCACACATTGCCGTTATGGCGGAGTAGTCGGTGTCGGCGCCGTTAAAGCGGGGGTCTACCGTCACCGCTATAAGCCCGTAGCTCAGGCCTATAAATTCCCTAAGCCTAAAAAGCCCCGCGAGCAAAGCCAGCGAGTCCTTGCCGCCGCTCAGGCCCACGGCGATTCTGTCGCCGTTTTCAATCATTTTATAGTCGGTAACGGCCTTGCGAACAGTGCCCAGGATACGCTGCATTTAAGCCTTTGCCCCTTCTTATTTTTTCCCCTTGAGCCGCCTTAGAAACACGCTGAGATCTTCTGTGACCTCGGCGGGGAGCTCGGTTCTTCTTATTCAATTGTCATCCCGCTCGTAAAATACGTACTCGCGCGCCGGCTCCTCTGTAACCGGAACAGCCTCCCCCAAAAACATGGCGGTGATATAATCGTTCGCCCGCCTGAGTCGGTTATAGTTGTCGGCGGTCAGGCCAAGGGGGTTTAAGGTATCGCCCTCGGTTTTAAGGGCGTCGCCCACGGGCAGCACCCTTATGTTGGTTTGCCCCGTAGCCTCGCGGTACTGCACCCAGGTGGGTACGAACCTGACCCGCTCAATGGCGGGCCGCTCGCCCCAATTTTTTGAGACGTCCACCTTGAGGATAACGCCTATATCCCTGGGCTCGTCGCGCTGGCCCGAAACGAAATTGCCGAGGCTCGCTATTATAAAGCCGGTGCGCAAAACCCCGTAGGCGTCGGTCAATTCCCGCGTCATCATGGGCTGGAGGACGTGGGGGTGGCTCGCGAATACAAAATCGGCGCCGTGATAAAGGGCAAGGTCCATCCAGTAAAGAAACGCCTCGCGGGTGTATTCCTCGTATTCGTTCCCCATGTGGGGCATTACGGCTATGAGGTCGGGCTCAAGGGCCCTTGCCTTTTGCAGGTCTGTTATGAGCCGCTCCTCTGTTAGCATGTTGACAAGATAATCCTTGCCCTGTGGCATGGGGATTCCGTTTGTAGAAAAGGTAAAGGCAAGAATCGCCAGCTTAAAGCCGCCCGCGTCCACCACCGTGATCTTGGACCGCTCCTCCTCCGACCGGTATGTGCCGGTGTGGGCCAGGCCGATTTCATCCAAAATCTCTATAGTGCGCAGCGCACCGTCCTCGTACCAGTCCAAGGAGTGATTGTTGCATGTGGATACAAAATCGAAGCCGTTTTCCTTAAGGGCGTAGCCGTATTCGTCGGGGGTGGAAAACTGCGGGTAGTTGCGCGGCCCGATTTGGGGCCCGCCGAACACCGTCTCCAGATTGCCGATGGCGTACCCCTCCGAAAGGTCGTCCTTAACCTGCTCGAAAACGTGGTTAAAGTCGTAGCCTCCGTCCTGAGTTTGCGAATCCTCCACCTGGTCTATATGGGCCATCAGGTCACCCGTAACCACCAGCGTAAGCTTTTCAGGCTCGGGGGGCGGCGGGGGCGGCGGCGGGGGCGCGGGCAAAACGGCGGGCGGATTAGGTACCGGCGGCGGTACGGCGTCTCGCGGCCTGTTGGGCGCGTTTACCGGAAAAGCCGTCAGGCACAGAACAAGCGCCAGCACCCCCGCCGCTATACAAAAAAACCTGCGCATCTTTTTCGTTCCCCCCTCTATATAGCCGCAAGCAAAATCATTCCTGCGGGATTCCCTTTATGGAAAGTGATATCCGCTTTTTCACGGTATCAACCCCAAGAACCTTCACCTTTACTACCTGCCCAACCTTTACGGCGTCGAGAGGGTGCTTTATAAACCGGTCTGACAGGTGGGAAATGTGAACAAGGCCGTCCTGATGTACGCCAATGTCCACAAAGGCGCCAAAATCTGTAATATTGCGCACCGTGCCCGAAAGTATCATCTCGGGCTTTAAGTCGTTAAGATCCATAACGTCGGTCCTGAGAAGAGGGGGGGGCAGCTCGTCGCGGGGGTCGCGGCCCGGGCGCAAAAGCTCATCC
>JAITVF010000010.1 GCA_031285945.1 Oscillospiraceae bacterium | reverse complement strand
GGAATTGAAAGACGGCTATCTCGGCATGGCAGGCGGCAAGTGGAAGTGTTGTAATGCTTTTGATATGGTTGAAAATAATGATGCGGCCTTTCGAGAATTCCACAAGGGATTCCTCACAGAGCCGCCTGCAAAAGAATGACAATTGATTCCCTCTATTTACCCCGGTGTTCCCCGCCGGAAGCGGGGAACACCCACTAAGCTATACGTGTTTCTCCCCCCTTCGGGGGGAGAAACGCAGGTAAATAGAGATGCTCGATTTCAAGCCTCAGCCGGATCGTCAAGTGGGCCAACGAGACAAAAAGCCTGTACGAGAGGCTGTGGGAGCAGACCGGGGAGATACTGCGGGGCTTTGCGAAAGGCCGGCAAGTGATACGGGCGCGGTGGTCATTTTGGCCACCGCGCGCTTTTGTCACAACGGCCTCTACCCCACCGCGACCCCACCCGGGAGGAAGTCTTCCCTCAAAACAGCGTAAACCGACACGTCGCAAACGCCTCTGTTATTCAGGTCGGCCTGGCGGTGGGTGCCCTCGTATTTGAGGCCGCACTTTTTCATCACCCCGCCGGAATTAGGGTTTTCGGGATCGTGCCTTGATTCTATCCTGTTTACCCCTACCTCGCGTAAAAAGAAATCGATAACGGCCGAAAACGCCTCGGAGGTTATCCCCCTGCGCCACCAGCGCCTTCCGATACAGTAGCCTATGTGAACCATTCGCAGAGCGTCGCTTTGCTCCACGGTCCCTATCCCGCCTATGGGAGCCTCGCCCTCATCTTTAAGGGTTATGGCCCACTGGTAGTAGTCGGGCTTATGGTACTGCTCAGTCCACTCCCGCAAAATCTCGCGGGAATCGTTTATATCCCGGTGAGTCTGCCAGCGCAGGAATTCGGTCACCCGCGGATCGTTCGACCAGTTGTCGAACATGGCCTGATCGTCGCCCATGGCAAAGGGCCGCAGGATAAGCCTTTTTGTCTCTAGTGTTTTTGTACCCAGGTGGTTCATACGCCTCAGCTCCCTGTCTTGAGTTATTGGCCAATTATAGCATATACTATGCCCGTTTACAAATTCGCAATCTTTCCCTTGACAAAGCAACCGGGGCGGACATATAATGTGACCATGTAGTCATATGACTGTATAGTCATATGCAAAAGGGGGTGAAAAAATGCCAAAAGCAACCTTTTTTAACCTCACGGAGGAAAAGCGCGGGCGCATACTGAATACCGCCCTCGATGAGTTTGCGGAGCACGGCTATCAGGACTCAAGCGTCTCGCGCATAGTGGCGAGGGCCGAAATAGCCAAGGGGAGCTTTTATCAGTACTTTAACGATAAGGACGATCTTTTTATATTCGTTATCGGCGAGATGATAGCCCGGCGAAAGCTTAGCGTTTACGAAAAGGAAAGAGCCCGGCTTTCCGAGCTCAGCCTGACCGAATTCCTGCGGCTTGTATTTCACCGCCAGATAGACGAGTTCGCCGAAGACCCCAGGATCATGAAGATAAGCCTTGAGCTTATCCGGCTTACGGCAAAGCCTGTCTTTCATCAGCTGATGGATTATTACCAGGTGGAGCTCAACTCACTCTTCACCCCATTTATACAGGAGGAGATAGCCCGGGGCGAGATAGACCCCGGGGTCAACGTTCAGATACTCAACTTTATGCTGGTCAGCCTCGGGCAATATCTGACGTCGCTCCTTCTTTCCGGCAATGTGGATAACATCACCCACAGCCTTATAGACCGTATAGTGGACGATCTTGAATATATCTTTTCCCGCGGAATCTACAATAAGGCGGCGAATTAAGAATGGAAACCGTTCTGGAGCTTAAGAATCTTACCCGTGAATACAGAATGGGCGAGGTTGTTGTCCATGCGCTTCAGGGTGTGGATCTTGCCATACGCGAGGGCGAATTCGTTGTTATATTGGGGCCTTCGGGGTCAGGCAAAAGCACCATACTCAACATAGCGGGGGGAATCGACTCGCCCACAAAGGGGCAGGTGCTCTACCGCGGCGAGGATATCGGCGCTTGGCCTGAAAAGCGGCTGACCGCTTACCGGCGCAAGGCGGTGGGCTTTGTGTTCCAGTTTTACAACCTTATGCAGAACCTGACCGCCCTTGAAAACATAACCTTTTCCGCCGAGCTTTCGGGCAGCCCCATCTCCCCCGCCGAGCTGCTTGAAAAGATCGACATGACCGACCGGGCCGGGCATTTTCCGGCGCAGATGTCGGGCGGGCAGCAGCAACGGGTGGCGATAGCAAGAGCCATCGCCAAAAATCCCGACCTGCTTTTGTGCGACGAGCCAACCGGCGCGCTGGATATCTCCACCGGCATCTCGGTCCTTAAGATTCTTAGAGATTTTAACAAAGACTACGGCAAAACGGTGGTGATAATAACCCACAACGCGGGCATAGGCCAGATGGCCGACCGGGTTTTGACTATTCGCGACGGCCTGGTGGCCGGCGAAATGGTGAACGAAAGCCCCGTTTCCCCCGAGGAGGTGGTCTGGTGACCCTATGGAGGCAGGCTCTGCGCAGCGTCTGGCGCCAGAGGCGCTCCTACCTTGCCTGCGTGATACTTATGGCGACCGGCATTATGATGTTTGTCTCTTTTCATCTTTTGTTTCTGAACCTTTCGGCCTCCATGAACGGTATGTATGAGGACCGCCGCTTTGCCGACGCCTTTGCCAGGGTGGGAGGAATTCCCTTAAGCGCTGCGCAAAGGCTCGAAAGCGTTCCGGGGGTCGAGCGGGCGCAGGCGGGCATAACGGCCGACGTCCGTGTTCTGCGCGAGGGCTTCGACCGCGCCGTAACGCTGCGGCTCAGCTCGTTCGACCCCGCGGCCGAAGAGCCCCTCAACGAGTTTGAGCTTGCCGGAGGCGCTTTGCCGGGAGAGGACGGAATACTGCTGGGCAAAGCCTTTGCCCAGGCCGGGGGGTATTCGGTCGGCGATACCGTCGAGCTCGTTCTGCGGGGGCAAAAGGTTATCTTTATTGTTTCGGGCCTCGTGCAAAGCCCCGAATACGTCTACGCCATCCCCGACACCGGCCAGCTCATGCCCGATAACGCGACCTTCGGCTTCGGCTATGTGAACCAGGAGCGGCTGGCCGCCCTCGCGGGGATGGAGGGTATGGCAAACTCGCTAAGCTTCCTGCTTAAAGAGGGCTATTCCTACAGCAGGGCCGAGCCATATCTTGAGGAATCCCTGGCCCGCTATTCCCTTCTTGCCCTTTATGGGCGAGAGAATCAGCCCAGCCACGCCATGCTCAGCCAGGAGGTCGACAGCATAGGCGCCATGTCCTCTAGCCTGCCCATGGTCTTTATTCTTCTGGCCGTCGTTATACTGTATATAATGATGCGGCGTATGATCCAGCAGGAGCGTACTCAGATAGGCACCATGCGGGCCTTTGGTCTGAGCGGCCTGAGAGTGATCGCCCACTACCTCTCCTACGGGGGGGTTCTGGGTGCAGCGGGCGGCGTAACCGGCCTTGCGCTGGGGCTCCTTATGACCGACGCAATGACGGGAGTTTACCTCGAGTTCTTCAGCCTGCCCGCCCTTCGCGTCCCCCCCGATCCCGGTATTATGATATCGGGCGCTGGCATCGCGGTATTCGCGGGAATCGCGGGCGCCTTTATGGGAGCGAGAAGCGTGCTGAGGCTTCTTCCCGGCGAGGCCATGCGCCCCGAGTCCCCCCCCGGAGTGACCGGCGATCTTTTAAAACGCCTGCCCTTTTTGCGCCTGATATTGAGCTCCTTGGGCTTTATGGCGATTCGCAACATCTCCCGCAACCGTTTTCGCAGCGGCTTTGTTGTGGTGGGGGTGGCGTTTTCTTTCGCGCTTACCGCCTTCATGGCCTCATTTCATGAGATGTTCGACGTTATGATCTTCGACCAGCTAACAAAGGTTGAGCTTTATAACTTAAAAATTTCACTGAGCGAGCCCGCGGCCTACACCCCCGCCCTTGAGTCGGCCCGCGCCCTCGAAGGGGTAAGGCGGGCCGAGGGGCTTTTGGAGCTTTCCGCCGAGCTCGCCTTTGGGCATCTGAGCAAAACCGCGCCCCTGACCGGAATAAAGGCGGGCTCGAGCCTCTACCGCATCTATGACAGCGATACCCGCGCCCACTATCCCCCGCCGACCGAGGGGCTGCTGCTCTCGGCCTCTCTGGCCGAGAGGCTTAAGGTTAAGCGGGGCGATCTCCTCGCGATAAAAACGCCCTATACCGGCGACGAAACCTTTTGCGTGCCGGTAGCGGGAGTATTTACCTCAAGCCTTGGGGCCGCCGCTTATATGGAGATGGACGCCCTGCGCAAGGCCCTCAGTCTTCCCGAGGCGGTGACCTCTGTGATTTTAGACGCTTCCTCCCCCGGCGCGATAAGGGAAGAGCTGCTTGATTCGCAGGCCGTCTCCGCCGTTGTAAGCCAGGAGGAAGCATTGTCCATGTATGAGGATCTTATCGGCGAGTATGCTTATCTTATCAACATGATGTCGGTCTCGGGCGCGATAGTGGCCTTCGCCATAATAACCAACTCGGCCGGCATATCCCTCTCGGAGCGAAAGCGCGAATACGCCACCATGCGGGTTATGGGTATGCACCCCGCAGAAATTGGAACTGTCGTGGGCTTCGAGTACTGGTCGCTCACCCTGCTCGCCTTCCCCTTAGGCATACTTCTTACCGGCTGTCTCAAAAGGGGCGTGGCCGGAATGATAAACAACGACATCTTTACCATACCCCTTTACACGGCGCCTTCGAGCTATATTATAGCAGGGGCCCTGTGCTGCGCCGCCGTGTTTTTGTCCAACCGGTCCGCCCGCCGCAAGATTGCCCGCTTCGACATGGTCGAGGTGTTAAAAGAGAGGGAGTGAGCCTGTGAAGAAAAAATTTAAAATTATCGTTGGGGCGGCAATACTGGCCGCGGCCGCAGTCTGCGCCGCTGTGTACGCGAGTCTCCCGCTTGAGGTGGAAACGGTAAATATCTCGGCCGCCCCCGCAAGCCTAACCTTTATGGAGCAGGGGGTGTACGCCTACCGCGAAACCTACGCCCTCTACCCCCTAGTATCCGGCGAGGTGCTGAGCGTTAACGCAAGGGAGGGCGACCCGGTAAAGGCGGGCGACGTAATCGCCGTTGTAAACGCCGACGATTACGAGTACCAGATAGCCCAGCTTGAAAGCTCGATAGCCGGCTACAACGGCCAGATATCCAACCTGTGGCTTCAGGACCAGCAGCGAAGAGATGAGCTTTCGGCCACCATGGAAAGTCTCAGAGGCCAGATGGCCTCGCTGGAGGCGGAGATGGAGCAAAACGACCTGGGCCTCGATTCCGTATCGCAGCAAATAGATATTCAGTCGGCCATAGTGAGAACAAACGCCGCCCATGTAAACAATATGCGCGACGATTATTACGACGCCCGCGACACCGACGACGAGTCGCTTATAGCCCTGGCTCAGCAGGCCCTAAACAGTGCCCGCAACGTCCACGCCCAAAGCCTGCTCGTTCTCGAGCAGCTGCGCGCGGGAGACGTTTCGCAGGATATTTACGAGGGGCAGCGGCAGTCCCTTCAGGCGCAGATAGATTCCGTTGCCGCACAGCTTCAAAAGAGCTATTCGGGCGGGATGCAGAGCTACTACGCCGCCCAGATAACGGCGGCCGAGTCGAGCATAGAGCAGATGGAATCAAAATCGGGCCACGCCGAGATTAAGGCGACCGCTAGCGGGGTTATCTCAAGCCTGCCGATAAAGGATCAGAACGTGGTCAGCCAGCAGTCCCCCGTTGCTATGATTGGCGACGAGGCGCTTGTTGAGGCATTTGTTCCGGTGCGGGAAATAGACGGCGTTAAGGCCAAAGACAGGGTCGAGCTTATACTGGACAGGCGCGCCGGCAGAGAGACTATATCCGGCACAGTCTCCCAAATAGAGCGGGAGGCCGAGATAAAGCTCTCGGCCCTGGGGGTGGAGGAGCGCAAGGTCCGGGTCCTCATCAAGCCCGACGCCGAAGGCCTCCACATAGGCTACGAAATGGACGTCCGCTTCACCGTCGCCTCCTGGGAGGCCGCGCTGGTCGTACCCAAAACCGCGGTCTTTACCCGCGACGGCAAGGATTATATTTGGGCGATAGAGAACGGCGTGATAGCCTCAAAGCCCGTATCCACCGGCGCCGAGCTTCAGGAGGGCTATGTCGTGGAGGAAGGGCTTGCAGGCGGCGAGGAGATAATAGTCGACGCCTCGGGGGAAGCGATAGCCGAAGGCAAAAAGGCCGAGAGGGCCGGGTAGCCGATTGATGGCTTTATTGACCCGGGCCAAAACACCCGCCGGCTGCGTCCGGCACCCTCTTTTCTAAAGAGAGTGGGGTATTGCCGGTAAATAAATTCTCTGTTTTATATGTCTGTGAGGCTCCGGTCAAAACACCCGCCGTAATTGCACCTCTGGACTTTAATACTACTCCGCGATTAAAATCCCCCTCGCCGTCTAGGCGGGGGGGATTTGTTGTCAGAACATCTTCACGACCGCGTCCATACGCTCCATCACTCTTACGCCGAAGGGGCAGCGCTCCTCGCAGCTTCCGCATTTTACGCAGTCGGCCCCGCTTTTAGAAAAAGCCTTGTACCGCGCTCTGAGCCCGGGTGGTATTTCGTTTTCCCGCAGCGCAGCCGCGTCGTATACGCGATTGACGCCCGCGATATCTATATCGGCGGGGCAGGGCTGGCAGTGGCTGCAATAAACGCACTGGCCCTCGAGCCCGCGATTTTTCTCCGTTAAAAAGGGGGTGTAATCCTTTTCGCCCGCGGGAGCGTTCAGGGCCGAAATAAGCTCATCCATCTCGGCGGCGGTCTGGCAGCCGGGAAGAGCGCTGAATACGGCGGGACGGCTCAGCGCGTAGTGAATGCACTGCGCGG
>JAITVF010000151.1 GCA_031285945.1 Oscillospiraceae bacterium | reverse complement strand
GGCCATCCGGCTCGCCACCTGCGGGTGGCAACCGCCGGATATGGCCGATAGAGCAATGCGCGCCATACGGCATCGAATTTCCGGTTATTTGGGCGCATTGCTCTAGGACTGTCCGATATAATTGCGCAGAACCCCGATCCCCTCGATCTCGCACTCTATAACGTCCCCGGGGCTCAGGAATTTGGGCGGCTGAAAGCCCATTCCAACTCCCGAAGGGGTGCCGGTGGCAATCATATCCCCCGGCTCGAGTACGATTCCCCGCGAAAGCTGGCTTACGAGGAAGGGTATGTCGAAGATGAATTCCCCAGTGTTTGAGTTCTGGCGCTCTTCGCCGTTAACCCGGCACTTTACCTTGAAATTTGGCGGGCAGGCAAACTCGTCGGCCGTCACGATCCATGGGCCGATCGGGGTAAAGCCGTCCAGCCCCTTTCCCAAGAAAAACTGGCCGCCATGGTTGTTTTGCAGATCCCTGGCAGATACGTCGTTTATAATAGTGTAGCCGAATATGTAGTCGAAGACCTCTTCTTTACCCGCGTGGTCGCACCGCCTGCCCATCACAACCCCGAGCTCAGACTCGTAATCAAGCTTTTCGGTGAAGTCGCAGTGAGGCGGAATCGCCTCGCCATGGCCCACCGCCCTGTTTACCCGCTTGCCGAAATAAACGGGCTGCGAGAGCTTTTTATACTCTACCCCCTTGAACCGGGCCGACTCAATGGCGTGCTGAAGATAATTCATCCCGACACAGATTATATCGTGCCTGGGCCTTGTTATGGGCGCGTGAATTTTTACCTGCCCCAAAGGGAGCCCGCCGGGTTCATGGCTAAGCCGCAGAATTTCCTCCCTTTCACGGGGGTAAGCCTCTATCAGCTCGTACATATCACTAAACCGCGAAAGCCCGTGCACCCTTTCGCCGTCGGGGCTCAGGACTCCGACCTCTTCTTTTGCGCCGTCATTTTGGCTGAACGTTAAAAACTTCATATCCCCGCCTCCTTGTTTATTCCTTTTGGCCATTATCTCACATAATCCAATTAGGCGCAACTGCCGCGTTATTATTAAGGTCTTCACTCAGGCCCGCTATTGTGTTATACTAAATGCTGAAATCGTGTTTAAGCAAGTATAAGCATCCCGGAGGATTTTTTTGTGAGTAATCGTATTGCCTGTATTTTCTTTGCTCTTGTCATCGCTGTTGCCGCCGCCGGCTGCGGGGGCGCCGCATCTTCTCCGCCCGCGGTAAGGGACACTCTCGTTATAGCCCTCAATCAGGAGCCGGTCTGCGTAGACCCTTACATGGTATCTACCCCCCAGGGGCTCACCGTCTCCACTCTTATTCATGAAACCCTTATTAAAAAAGCCGAGGACGGCAGCTACACCCCTTGGCTTGCCACCGGCTGGGAGCAGATGGACGACGTAACCTTTCACTTTTACCTGCGCGACGACGTAACGTTTCATGACGGGAGCCGCTTTACCGCCCACGACGCCGCATATTCCCTCGCCGAGGGAGCCGAGAGCTCATTTACCCGGCCAATTTTTGGCAATATTGATCCCGTTAATACCAGGGCACTCGACGATTACACCCTGGAGCTTAAGCTAACCGCACCCTACGCGCCGCTGCTCGAGGCCCTTTCTACCTTTCGGGGCGCGATGCTGTGCAAATCCGCCAGGGAGGAAATGGGCGAGGAGGCCTACGGCCGCGCCCCCGTCGGCACCGGCCCCATGAGGGTTACGAACTGGATATCGGGCGACAGGATCGAGATGGAGGCTCACGAAGGCTACTGGGGGGAAAAGAGCCCCTTTAAAGAAGCGGTGGCCCGCTTTATCGTGGAGGGCGCGTCCCGCGCAATCGAGCTTGAAACCGGCGGCGCCGATATCGCGACCGACCTGCTCTTCTCTGACTGGGAGCGGATTTCAAAAAATCCCGACACGGTTCTTTATTCGGGCGAGAGCCAGTCCCACAGCTTCCTTCTCCTAAACAACTCTATGGAGCCCACCAACAGCGAGCAGGTCCGCAAGGCCCTTGCCCACGCGCTGGATATGGAAAGCCTTGTGCGGGTCGCCTATCAGGGACAGGCCTCGGTGGCCGACAGCTTTTATACGCCGAACATAATCGGCTACAAAAAGGTCGGCCCCTATGAGTATAACCCCGAGCTTTCCAAACAGCTCCTCGCCCAGGCCGGCTACCCCGACGGCTTTGAGATCGAATACCTGACCCTTGAAAACCAGCTCAACATGGCCTGTGCCGAAATTATTCAGGAGATGTGGGGCGCGGTCGGCGTAAGGGTTTCTATCAGGATAATCGATCTCGCCACTCTTACCGAGCTCAACAACGGCGGCGAGTGCCCCGCGGCCATCATGGCCCCCACCGTGGCCATGGCCGACCCCGACGCGGGGCTTACCGTCTGGCCCGTCTACAGGCCCATCTCTATCCGCCATGGGGACGAGCGCGTTCAGGAGCTCCTCGACCTGGGCCGCTCAAACTATAACGAGGAAGAGCGGGTTAAAATATACGAAGAGCTTCAGGATTACCTCTTTGAAAAGTGCTACAGCATTCCGGTAGCCTTTCCAAGGGCCGCCTTTGGGGCCAGCGCCGATATTGCCGGGCTTGATTTTACGCCCAGCCTCGTCCCCGATCTTTCTCTTGTCAGGCCGGCATAGCGCCGCTTCTTTACCGTGCTGATATGTGGCCGTTGAGCCGGTGAACACAGCCTTTTAGCCTGACACGCAGCGCAAAAGAGCCTGGAGGGAGTGCAAGCCTTAAAATGCCGCGGTTTATTCTAAAGCGCCTCGCGGTTGCTATTCCAGTCCTTTTGGGGGTAACCTTTGTAGTGTTCGCCATGATGTCTCTGACCGGCGGCGATCCCGCCCGGATGATGCTGGGCGAGGACGCCTCCGCCGCCGAAATTGCCGCCCTGCGCGGGGAGATGGGCCTTAACGATCCCTTTTTACAGCGTTATGCCCGCTATCTTCTATTGGCCCTCAGGGGCGACCTGGGCGTTTCCTGGTCGAGCGGGCTCCCGGTAGCCCGGGAGGTTTTTACAAGGCTACCGGTCACTTTTCGCCTTGCGGTACTCTCTACTCTTCTGGCTGTGACTGTAGGGATATCGGCGGGCGTGTTCTCGGCGGTCAGAAGGTATTCCTTCTGGGACGGGCTCGCTACGGTAATCGCCATGATGAGCCTCACCATGCCGGGGTTCTGGCTGGCCCTGCTGCTGGTTCTGTTTTTTTCCGTCTACCTGGGCTGGCTCCCCCCCTCGGGGCTCTACGGCCCTCTTTATTACATACTGCCTGTCATAAGCATAAGCGCCGCCTCCACCGCGGCCATAGCGCGCACTACCCGCTCGGGTATGCTCGAGGTGATCAGCCAGGATTATATCCGCACGGTAAGGGCAAGAGGAATGCCCGAAACGGGCGTTATACTTCGCCACGCCCTCAAAAACGCGCTTATACCCATCATCACGGTGACGGGGATTCAGTTCGCGGTGGTTCTGGGCGGGGCGGTCGTAAACGAACAGGTCTTTGCGCTGCCGGGGCTGGG
>JAITVF010000094.1 GCA_031285945.1 Oscillospiraceae bacterium | reverse complement strand
TGCACAATTGTTCCCGGCTCAGTCATAACCGCCTGCCACATTGTCTGCTTCATATTAGAAAACCTCTTTCAAGAATTTTTAAGAGCTGCCCAATATATACCGCACGTTTTACACCGATTCCATAAAATCCTCTATAAACAAAAGCGCGGCGCCAAAGGCAGACGCTTCGACGCGGTAATTGCATATTTTAATAAAATTCGCGGTCTCGCGGAAGGTGTTTAGGCGCTTTACTTTTTCAGAAAGCAGCTCGATATATGGCTCCATAAAGCGGCCGACATAGCCGCCTATTATAATAGAGCAATCTTGGAGCATGCGGATATTATTGAGCATAATAGCCAAATGCCCCAAGTATGTATCCCAAACGGCGGCAAGCCGGCTGTTCCCCTCTGCCAACTGCTCAAAAAACGCTTCCAGTGTCCCGCCTGTATGCTGCGACAACACTTTAGCCGAGCAATATGCGTCGAAGCACCCAATTTTACCGCAATAGCACGGAATTCCGCCGGGGAAGAGAGTCATATGGCCAATTTCTCCCCCTTTCCAGTTGTCCCCCAAAATCAAATGGCTGCCGACTCCGCCGCCGGCCTCTATTCCGACAGCTTTATTAATAATCGCCCCGCCGACCGTGTTGCTCAACGAGAATAAAATGGCGGTAAGATTAGAATCTAAATCAAATATTTCGGCAAACGCCGCCGCGTTCGCGTCGTTAATAAAAGAGCACCGGTACGGAATATGGCGGCTAAAATATTCAAAGCCCACATCCGAAATTCCAAGCGCGTGAGATACAAGTATATTGCTGTTGCCAATATCGACAATGCCGGGAATAGAAACGCCCACCCCAAGTATTTTTTGCTTGGGCACCTTAGCTTCTTGAATAAAATCCTCTAGCTTACCCGCAACGTCGGCTATATATTGTGGCGACATCTCAAAATTCTGTATCACCCGTACATGCTTGAGCACCTGCGCGGACAAGTCCGTTAACGCAAAGCTTACATGGTGCGCGGTAATATCTAGGCCAACCGCAAAGCGCGCGTCATGCACCGGCATAATTGCCGCCGCCTTGCGGCCGCCCGTCGATTCCAGCTTCCCCGCTTCACGTACAAGGCCCATCTGCGCCAGTTCGCCCAGCAATGACAGGACTGTAGGCAAGCTCATACCAAGCTTTTCAACAATCTCTGTCCGCGACAGCCGCCCGTTGCGGTTAACACACCGAAACAGCTTATTGCGGTTAAAGCGTTTAACGTCCATATTATTTATGTTTGATTTTTTCATCTGCATGGTCCCTTTTCACATGGCGTTTGTTTATTTTGTTTATGAAGAAAGCTTTTGCATAAGAACGGCTGCAACTATAATTGCACCTTTAATAATATCCTGCGGGTAAGAGGGAACCGAAAGCAGGTTCATAACATTCCCAATAAGGGCCAGAATCAGTACTCCGATCACTGTTTTTAAAACAGCGCCTTCGCCCCCGGCCAAGCTTGCTCCGCCAATAACGCAGGACGCTATTCCGTCGAGCTCAAGGCCTGTCCCTATTACCGGGGAGCCCGTCGCCGTCCTTGAGCAGATTAGTATTCCGCCCACTGCGCAGCAAACACCCGAAATTGCATATACGCCGACTTTGTACAGCTTAACGCGTATCCCGGCAAGGTCCACCGCCGACTCGTTGCTGCCAATTGCAATAACTAGCCGCCCAAACGTTGTGTAGTTTTGCACAAACCAAAAAACAGCCACTACAATTGCCGCAATTACAACCAGCGTGGGTACGACGCCCACCGAGCCGCGCCCTAACAGGCCTATTGTATCTTTAGGCGTTTGTATTGGCGAGCCGTTCGAAATTACAAAGGCTGCGCCGCGCGCCATAGTCATCATGGCAACAGACGCAATAAAGGGCGCCATTTTTGTATACGCCACTAGCACGCCCGTTACTAGCCCGCAAGCAAAGCCCACGGCGAGTGTAAAAATTACAGCCGCCAGCATACCCAGCCCGGAGTCGAGGCAAAGGCTTATAACAACGCTCCCCACGGCGACTATGGAGCCGACCGAAAGGTCGATTCCGCCCGTAAGAATAACAAAAAGCATACCCATAGAAACAATGATAGTCCCGGCATATTGTCGGCCTATGTTCATAATATTAACCGGTGTAAAAAAGTCGGGTGAAAGTATAATACAAACCAGCACCAAAAGCAGGAATATAAGATATGTGCTCGATTTTTTTAACAAAAGCGCCGCTTTTTTCATGATGTAACTCCCATCGATAAATTCAGGATGCCCTTATCGCTCATATCCTCTTTTCTGACTTCCCCCACGGTTTTACCCTGGCGCATTACGACCACTCGGTCGCAAATATTTACGATTTCTTCTATTTCGGACGAAACTATAATTACGGCCAGGCCGCTTTCGGCCAAATCGTTTATGTTTTTATATATCTCCGTTTTGGCACCCACATCAACGCCGCGCGTCGGCTCGTCCAGTATTATTACTTCGCAGTCGGCCATAAGCCATTTTGCAAGCGAAACCTTTTGCTGATTGCCGCCCGAAAGCATAGAAACCGTGTCGTCTACCCCGCTGTATTTTGCCGCAAGCCGCTTTAATATCACCGACGCGAACGATTTGTCTTTTTTATGGCTGATTACGCCCAGCTTAGAAACTTTTTTAAAAGACGTAATAGTTGTATTTTCGCATATGCTGCGCGTTAAAAGTACGCCTTCTTTTTTTCTGTCCTCCGACAAATATCCTATCCCCGCCCTCACCGCGCTGTAAGGGCTCTTAAACGCAACGCTTTTGCCTTTATATACTACCGAGCCGCCCTCAAGCCTGTCGGCGCCAAAAATAGCCCGCATTGTTTCGGTCCGCCCCGCTCCAACAAGCCCGCTAAACCCCAGCACTTCGCCCCGGTGTACTTTAAACGAAACGTCTTGTACTGCCTTGCCTGCCCTTAGGTCTTTAGCCTCTAAAATCACTTCGCCTATTTTTGCGTTTCTTTCGGGGAACAGTGTAGAAAGCTCCCGCCCCACCATTTCGTTTACCAATCGCCTTTTGTCAATCTCGTTAACCAGATGCTCAGCGACAAACTCGCCGTCTTTCATAACGGTGATTCTGTCGCACAGCGCAAAGATTTCATCGAGACGGTGGGAAATGTATATTATTGCAATCCCCATTGCTTTTAGCTGCCGCAATAAGTCAAAAAGGACTTCTATTTCATTAAAAGTAAGCACCGCCGAGGGCTCGTCCAGTACCAGCACCCGCACATCCCTAGAAAGGGACTTGCAAATTTCTACCACCTGCTGGTAGGCAACGCTCAGGTCGCACACCCTGGCGTCCGGGCTAATTTGCAAAAAACCAAGCTCGCTCAGCAGCTTTTCGCTGTCCTTGCGCAGCTGCCGCCAGTCGATAATCGGCCGGTTTTTCTTTGTAAGGCGGTCTATATATATGTTTTCGGCAACTGTTAAGTGCGGGGCCAGCACAAATTCTTGGTAAATTGTAGAAATCCCCAGCTCGCGGCTGTCACGCGGAGACGCTATATGCCGCGGCTGCCCGTCCACCTCTATAGTGCCTTTATCGGCTGTAAGCGCACCGGCGAGTATTTTCATCAACGTTGATTTTCCGGCTCCGTTTTCGCCGACCAGCGCGTGTATTTCGCCCGGTTTTGCCGCAAACGAGACTCCCTTAAGCGCGCGAACGCCGCTAAAGCTTTTGTGAATGTCTTTTAACTGCACGCGATAGGCCGCTTCCATATTTTTTGCCCTCCCCCGGCCATTAGTAGCTTGCAGCAGGAGCCATGGGCTTGTATTAAGTCCATGGCTCCTGCTGCGTTAGTAGTTTAAAACACAGCGTTGGGGTTGTAAAGCTCGTCTACGTTCTCTGGTGTAATTGCCACAGCCTCGGTAAGAGTTTCGTAGGGGTAAGAGTCGCGGTCGGCGCCGTTCACCAGTATTTCGTCCGCAATTTTATAAACAAGCGCGGCGCATTTTACCGGGTTGTTTTCTCCGGAGCCTTTATAGGACGTTCCCTGCTGAATAAGCGCGAGCGCTTCTTTTTGCCCGTCGGCGGCTGCGAATATCTGAACCTGATCCAGCTTGTTTACAGCCTCAAGAGCCTCCATAGCGCCAAGGAGCATATTATCGTTTTCGCCCAATACGCAGTTTATATCTCCGTTCGCAACTAGAAGATCTTCCATAACAGGAAGCCCGTCGTCAGAAATCCAGTGCGCCCAGCCCTGCGCGAGCACTTCGAAGTTTGCCGCTTCGTGGTAAGCCTTGCCGGTATCTGTAAGCTGCTGCTCAAACTTCTCGGTTTCGGCCCAAGCTTCTTCTTCCGAAAGCTTCGCCCGGCTTTCAATTATCCCGCAGAAAAGTCCCATTCTGCGGTCGCGGCCAACAGGGTTGCCTTTGTCGCCGCTAAGAAGAACAGAGCTTATTTTAGTTGCGGGGTCGTAGCACTCGTTTGCGTAAAGGCCTACGCTTCTGCCGTTTTGTTTGTTGTTGCTGTAAACAATTGTTACAACCGGAACATCCTCGTCAACGCCGCTGTCTACGGCAATAACGGGAATGCCGGCGTCGTAGGCCTGCTGTATAGAGGGCACGCAGGCGCGGGCGTCAAAGTTATCTATTACGATTAGATCCATACCCTGCGAAATAAACGTGTCCATATTTGCAAGCTCAGTTTCTATAGAGCTTTCCGCGTCAAGCACCGAGACGCTCCATCCCCTTGTCTCGCCTTCGTCCTTTACAGCTTGAGCAAGAGCCTGGAAGTAGGGGTTGTCCAGCGTTTTAATAGTAAAGCCGACCTTGAAGGCTTTATCCCCGCCGGCATCTACGCTGGCCTCTTGAGGTGCCTGCGAAGCACTTTCAGCAGCGCTGGCAGTCCCAGAAGTGACGGTAGCTCCGGAATTCGCCGGGGCCGAGGGAGCGCATGCCGTGACAAGCAGCATGCAAAGCGCCAGCGCCAAGATTGCGATTTTTTTCATTTTCATTAAACAGATCCTCCTTTTTATTGTACTCGTGTTATATGCTTTTTTCCTTGCTGTATACGATTGGTCGCAAGAAAATTATGTTTGCTTCAACGCGCTTTTACAGAGCAAAGATCCCGCATTAATACTACGATTGTTTTCCAAGTATTTTGCGCCGATTCAACGCACAGGCGCTCGTCCGGCGTGTGAATATCGGGTATAAGAGTGCCTATGCTTACGCAGTCTAGCCCGTTAGCCCGTATAAAAAAGCCAAGCTCTAGGCTAAAGTTGCTTATATGGACCTCGCCTTCGAACCCACGTGCTTCTCTAAACGCTTTTCTGGCCATTGCCAACATGGAGGAATCGGGGTTATACGGGAACTCCGGCGCATCGACCCCAAACATTTCTACTTTGGCGCCCTGATGGGCAAGGCTCGCAAGATTTTTTATTCTGTATATAACATCGTGCTTGCGCGAGAAAAGGGCGCCGGTAAGAGTTGTCATCATCCAGCACTCGTTCTCTTCGGTCGCGAGTACGCTTAAATTGTTGCTTGTCTCTATTTGCCCCGGGACATGCATATTCAGCGTAATAGCGCCATGGGGGATAAGCAGTATGGTCTGAAGCAGGCCGTTCAGAACGCCGTCCTCTAAAACCTGCCGGGGGTCCGCGCCCTCCACCTTTTCAACGCGCAGCGATATCTCGGGATCTGAAACGTCGTACTCTTTGCTGAGCATCTCGGCCAGCTCGGCAATCTTTAGCTCCACAGCGGCCTTTTCCGACTCTTTTACGCAAAGAACAGCCTCCGCCTCGGACGGTATAAGCCCAATCCGGTCTCCGGCTTTAATATCGGCCACCCGTATATAAAATTCCGAGCGGAGCCTGTCGATTACCCGCGCGGTCTGAATTATGGCATTTGCGCGCCCTTCGTTGATATTCAAGTCGCTGTGGCCGCCCTTTAGCCCGTCCATAACAATGCGGAGAAAAATCGTTTTAGGCGGCGCCGGCTCTTTTATTGCGGGAAAAGAAACACGCAGCGACGTGTCGCCCGTGCACCCGGCCAGTATGCGGTCGTCAATCCAGTTAAAGTCGAGCATCTTTTTTGCGCTCAACAAGCTTGTGTTATAGGCGGCGGCACCTTTTTTACCAGTTTCCTCCATTACAGTTAAAACAATTTCGAGCGGCGGGTGCGGAATATTGTCCGAGTCCGCCAAGGCAAGCATATAGGCTACGCCAATGCCGTTATCCGCGCCCAGCGTTGTTTCTTTGGCATGTATAAACCCGTCTTCGATATACAGCTGTAGCTGATCTTTAAAAAAATCATGCGAACTCTGTTCTGTTTTCTTCCACTGCATATCCATATGGCCATGCAGTATTACGGGCTCGGCGTCTTCGCCGCCGCAAACGCCCGGGACTTTAATAAGGATATTCCACAGCTCGTCTTGCACTACCTCGTAGCCGCGAGCTTTCGCGAATTTAGTCAAGTAGTCGCTTATGGGCTTTTCATGACCAGACCCGCGTTGGATACCGCTTATTTCTTCAAAGAAACGCATCACACGGGCCGGCTCCACGCCACCGAGAACTGCCATTTTCAGCCTCCTCTTTACAAGTTGGTACAAACACCGTGCCGTAATTTTAGCACAGAGAAATAGTTTAGTCAACACTTTTATAAAATATTTTATAAAAGTGTTGACTATTCTTTTATCTTACTGTCTTAACGCTTAAAATGCAGCTTAGCAGTGGCTTTGCTTTTAAGCTCAGCCAAAGCAGGCGCAAAGCAAACGCAAAGCAGCCCCCCAGCAGAGGCATGTTCTGCGCCCATAGCTTATAGTTTATACTGGCAGAAGCCGAGTCTTGCGTCTTACGGGTAGCGCGCGGTCTCTTCGGTTACATAATTTTTACCTATTTTTCAGGCCTCTTGTATCCGCCCGCGCTTAACTATATCTTGCACGGCCCGCTGTGATTTATTATTTTTTACCGCCCACCCGGCCAATAATATTAACGCCAATGCGCGCCCTCCTATATTCTAGAGCCTGTTTGAAAAACGAAAAATGCAAAAGTAAAACCGCTTAACTTTAGCTTAGTTAAGCGGTTTTTTCTGGCTGGGCTGGTGGGATTCGAACACACGTGTGACGGAGTCAAAGTCCGTTGCCTTACCGCTTGGCGACAGCCCAACACTACAATCTGCGGCTGTGGATAAAAGACGGGCAGCGTTTGCCCGTCTTTTATCCTGCAATCCGCGTTGGGGTGGGTAATGAGGTTCGAACTCACGACCTCCAGAGCCACAATCTGGCGCTCTAACCAACTGAGCTATACCCACCGCATATTGAGTTTTATCCTGCCTGTAGGGCTGTTTGTCCCGATCTCTTACGAGCTGGCCCCACGCAGCCAATAATATGACAGGTATGGCGCGCCAGAAGGGACTCGAACCCCTGGCCTACTGCTTAGAAGGCAGTTGCTCTATCCTGCTGAGCTACTGGCGCAAAATGGAGCGGGTGATGGGAATCGAACCCACGTAACCAGCTTGGAAGGCTGGAATTCTACCATTGAACTACACCCGCGTCTCAATAAAGCAACGACACTCATTATATCGGATTGGAGTGGCTTTGTCAATAAGGCGTGGTCGCCTGATTTAGGGGGAAAGCATGAAAGTCACACAGCAAATTGTGCAAAAAGGACATCGGCAACAAAAATCGGCGCCATACTCGCACTTGCGGCGTTTTCTGGCAGAGCTCCTTTTAGCGGGGAAGGCTTTGATACTACTGCGCAATATTATAGGCGATCAACTTAAAAAGAATAATTTTACCCAATTAAGCGGCGATTAGGCGGGCAAAAAGCTTGCAAACTATAATAAAGCATACTATTATGTATGGTGAAGATACAACACACTTCCATTTTCCGGAGGCTTACGCGTGAGAAAACTGATCGGTGGTATCCGGCGTGTCGCCGTAAACTGGCTGAGTCTGGACCGCATGGAAGACAGGTTTAATGTTCTTGCCCTTAATTATTTCTTTTTGATGATCTACTACACCCTTGAGAGTGTCTACTTAAACACCCTTCTTTTACGCATTTCGGGAAACGACATGTACGTTGTCTTTACTTACCGGTGCCTTTATTTCGCGACTTCCGCGGTCGGCAACCTCTTTTGCTCGGCCTTTTCCAAAAGGATTCACCCTGTTTTTGCCGTCCGCGCCGGGGGGATGGCCTACGCGGCTATGTTCCTTGTACTGTTTGCTCTTACAAACTCGCTTACCCTGCCCCTTATGTACTTTATCGGGACGCTGAGCGGCCTTGCGGGAGGAATTTACTGGGCCGGACACAATGTGCTCCTCACCCATTACACAAGTCCCGGAAACCGGGGCTTGGGGCTGGGCATATGCGGAACGATACAGGGCATTCTCACCCTGGTGGTTCCGCTTGTCTCTGGTCTTGTGATCGATTCTATGCCCGGGATGAGCGGGTACCGGCTGATGTTCGGGGTGGCCGTAGCCACCATCATTATTCAGGCAAGATTCATGAAGCGGCTCGAAACCGTCACCCGCAGCCACAGGCCCAGGGAGTTCCTCTTTGCCTTTAAGCTTGCGTTTAAAAGGCTCAGCTTGCGCATGATGCTGGCGTCCGAATTTGTGCGGGGCTTTCGCGACGGCGTCTTTACCTTTTTCCTGAATATCCTTTTATTCGAGTTTATCAGCAACGAGTTTCTGGTGGGCTTCAATTCCTTTTTGTCGGGAGTTTTGTCTATACTCGGCAACCAGGTTTACGGCAAAATAGCCACTCAGGAGCGCCGCCCCAGGCTCACCGCCCTTGCCACCACCGTTCTTTTTCTTTTGGCCTGCGTACTCCTCCTCAGCCTCAACGCGGGCACTGTCGTGTTTTTTACCGTAGTCAACGCCTTTTGCTCTTACTTTATCGTAAACTCGGTTATGAACAACTCCTTCGATCTTTTTGCCGGCAACGAAACGTTGCGCTCGGTCATGACCGAGCTTATGGGCTTTAGGGAGCTGGCGCTTGACGTGGGCAGAATCTCCGGCATTGTCGTAGTGGCTCTGTTTCCTAAAAACGGGGCCGGATATGTTTACGCCATGCTCACCCTTATAGCATCACAGTACGCGGTGCCCTTGCTCCTTTCGGCTATGAGGCGAATAGAAAACCGCGGGCTTGATAAGGAGGCGCCAGGTGAATTACCGGCTGAATGACGAGCGACTTTTCGCGGTGGCGGAACTCGTTCGCCCCGGCTCGGTGGTCGCGGATATCGGCGCCGACCACTGCCGGCTTGTGTCGTACCTGGTCGCGAACGGGATTTGCCCCAGAGGCTTTGCCTGCGATATCGCGCAGGAGCCCCTTGAAAGCGCCAGGGCGACCGTGCAAAGACTTGGCCTCGGCGACAGGATAAGCGTCCTTATGACAGACGGCCTTTTAGGGTTGCCGATAAGCGAAACGGACGATATTGTAATCGCGGGAATGGGCGGGGAGCTTATAGCGCAAATCATAGGCGCTTCACCCAGCGCTTTCGACAAACGGCTCCGCTTTATCCTTCAGCCCATGACAAAGGCCGAGCGGTTGCGCAGGCGCCTTTATCGCATGGGATTTTGTATAACCGAGGAGCACGGAGTCAGGGAAAACGGCTTTGTCTACACAGTTATGGCGGCGGAATATAGGGAAGAAAGGCGCGAGGTCGACGAGCTTTTTGCCTGGACAGGCCTGCTGCCAAAGAGCAATCGCCCCGAAAGCAGGCAGATGCTCTTTAAGATTCGCTCGCAGCTCACCGAAATAGCCGAGGGCCTGGACCGTTCTTCGAAGCTGGCCTCAAGCTCTCTTCACTACAAAGGGATTCTCTCAGAGCTCGACAGTTTACTTGCGGAGGAAATGCTTTGACATATAAGGTAAAGGATTTTTACGACGCCATAAACACCCTCGCGCCATTTAGCTTAGCCCTAAAATGGGATAACTCGGGGCTGCTTCTGGGCTCGGGGGATATGCCGGTAAAAAGGGCGCTGGCAGCGCTTGACGCTACCCGCGCCGTTATCGAAGAGGCTAAGGCTTTGGGCGCGCAGCTGCTTATAACCCATCACCCAGTTATATTCGAGCCGCTAAGATCAATTGTGGCCTCAAGCCCCGTCTGGGAGGCGATAAGGGCGGGGCTTGCGGTTATATCCGCACACACCTGCCTTGATATCGCGAGGGGCGGCGTAAACGACGCGCTGGCAAAACGCCTGGGCCTTAACAATATTGAGGCTCTGAGCCTTGGGGAGGCGGACTCCTGCCCGGAGGGTATGGGCCGTATCGGCGAGCTGCCGCGCGCTCTTTCGCCTGCGGAGCTTGCGGGGCATGTTAAAGAAAGCCTCTGCGCCGCAGGGCTCAAATATGTACCCGGCGCAGAAAATATAAGCCGGGTGGCCCTTTGCGGAGGGGCGGGCGCCGATTATATAGGCGAGGCCATATCGGCGGGCGCCAAGGCTCTTGTAACGGCCGACTGCAGGCATCATCAGCTTTTAGAGGCTAAGGGCAAAGGCTTTACCCTGATAGACGCGGGGCATTACGCCACCGAGGCCGTAGTTTTGCCATTTTTTGCGGCGGCGCTGCGAAACATACTGCCGGGAGCCGAGATAATACAGGCGAAAAGCTGCGCCGATCCCGCAAGCTATCTGTAGGCATAAGGAGAAATTGTGGCACTCGACGGTTTGTTTTTACATTTTATCAGGCGGGAAATAGAGGCCCGTGCCCTAGGCGCGCGGGTGGAGAAAATAGCTCAGCCCACGCGCGAGGAGCTAATCCTGCACCTGCGGGGCCGGGAGGGAGGGCGCAGGCTTCTCATTTCAGGCGGGGCTATGGGTCCCAGGATCCACTTTGTCGCTGAGCCGCCCGAGAATCCCAAGACCCCGCCTATGTTCTGCATGCTGCTCAGGAAGCATCTTGCCGGGGCAAGGCTCGCTGCGGTGCGCCAGGTGGGCCTCGACCGCATACTTATGCTCGATTTCGAGGGCGCCGACGAGCTCGGCGACCCCGCCGCGTTTACGATTATCATCGAAATCATGGGCCGCCACAGCAATGTCATTGTAACGGACGGCGAGGGAAAAATCCTGGACGCCATAAGGCGGGTGGATATAACAACCTCGCGGGTGCGCCAGGTGCTGCCCGGGATGCGCTATGTTCTTCCTCCGGGACAGGACAAGCTCAGCCTTTTGGAAAAATCCCCCGAGGAGCTTGTTGCGCGAATAAAATCGGCAAAGGAACAGGAGCTCTCAAAAGCCATATCTGATAATCTCGAGGGCTTTTCGGCTCTCACCGCCCGCGAGGCGGCCTTTTATACCGGGAGAGGCGCCGAGATAACCAACACGGCTATGACGGATGAGCAGGCGGGCCGGCTTGGGTTTTATTTCAGGGACGCCGCGGGCGCGCTGCAAGAGGAGAGGCCCGCTCCCACAATGGTTCTTGAGCCGGACGGGCGGCCGAGGGATGTCTGCTGCTTTGCGGTTCGCCAGTACGGAGCCGCCATGCTCACAAGGGAATACCCCGATTGCAGCGTATTGCTGGAGCGGTTTTACCAAGACCGGGACCGTGCCGAGCGGCTCAGGCAGCGCTCGGGCGATCTTCTTAACCTTTTGGCCTCGACCTCCGACAGGATCGCGCGAAAGCTTGCCAGCCAGCGCGAGGAGCTTATAGCCTGCAAGGACCGCGACCGCCTAAGGGAGCGGGGTGATATTATAAGCGCAAACCTTTACGCCATTCAAAAGGGGGATAACAGCGCAACCCTGCAAAACTTTTACGACGAGGCGGGCGGCGAGGTTACGATCGAGCTCGATCCCATGCTTACTCCGGCTCAGAACGCGCAGCGCTGTTATGGGCTTTACCGCAAGGCCGATACGGCCGAAAAGCATCTAACCCGCCTTATAGCCGAGGGCGAGCGGGAGCTTGAATATGTTGATTCCGTTTTTGACGCCCTCACCAGGGCGGACGGCGAGGCGGAGCTTTCGGCCATACGGGGGGAGCTTGCCGCGAGCGGATATCTGCGCCGCGCCTCAAAGGGAGGCGTAAGCGCAAAGTCCGGCCCTAAACCGCAAAAGCTTACGCCTCTGCGCTTTGTTTCTTCCGACGGCTTTCTTATTCTTTGCGGAAGAAACAATATTCAGAACGACCGCCTGACCATAAAGGAGTCCGAAAAGACCGACCTGTGGCTTCACACGCAAAAGATTCCCGGCTCCCATGTAATCGTTGAGGCAAAGGGCAGGCAAGTTCCCGATTCGACCATAGAGCAGGCCGCCGCTATAGCCGCCTTTCACTCAAAGGGAAGGGGCTCGAGCAGGGTGCCGGTCGATTACACGCAGGTGCGCAACGTCCGCAAGCCGGCCGGGGCAAAGCCGGGAATGGTTATATATGAAACTTACCGCACGGTTATCGCAGACCCGGACGAGGAGCTTGTGCGTTCGCTCAGAGATAATTATACCGGCCCGCAATAAAGCGCAGGGCATATGCCCTGCGCTTGCCTGAATGTCCGCAAATGAGAGGAGTTTATGGTTATCTCGGGCCTCTCCTGTTTTTTATACCCAGAAACGGAATTGTCCACCAGGGGATGCGGGGCGCCGAGTCGTCGTCTTCATCATCATGGTGGTGATGATGATGATGTGGGGGATCGTAGTCATTTTGGCGGGTCGACGGCGTGTTATCCTCAAAGTAGTAGCTGCGATTGTTAGGCATAATATCTTGCACCCTTTCAATTTGACATACGGCCATGCGGTATAAAGCCGTATTACAGCATATGCCGCCGCGGCCCGGTCTGCGCAGGCATATTCCCCGGACATTTCGCGTACTATTGAGCCTTACCCTGAATAAGATGTAAAAAAGACATCTGCAATTGGGGGTAAGGGCTTGAAAAGGCGTAAGCTTACAAAAAAACAGCGGGCCCTTATGGTGGCGGCCGGTCTGCTCATGTTAATCGCGCTCGTTTATATTCAGCTTTATCCCGCCGTAGAAGAGACGGTGGGATATCACGCAAGGGTAAGCGCCGCCGAAATTATCAACGACGCTATGCAAAACGAGCTTGCCCGCCAGGAGGTTTCCTACAGCGATCTTATAAGCCTGTCGCGGAGCGGGGCGGAAGAAGTAACCGCCATCGAAACCGATATGGTAGCCGTAAACCGCCTGCAAACGCATATGACCGACGCCATAATAAACGACCTGCGGGGAATGGGTATAAAGTCGGTCGAGGTTCCCCTGGGCTCCCTTATCGGGAACGAAATCACCTCGGGCCTTGGCCCGCCGGTAACGCTGCGTTTTTTTCCGGTGGGTTCTGTGGAAACCGAGCTTTATTCACAGCTTACAGGCGCCGGAATCAACCAGACCATGCATCAGATCATGCTTTCGGTCAGGGTGGAGATACGGGCGGGAATTCCCATGTACGATATCCGCACAGAGGCCTCCACAAGCTACTGCATAGCCCAGACCGTGATAGTGGGCGGTATTCCCGATACCTACGTTGAAATCGGCGGCAACGCCCTGGTCGCCCCCATAACGGAGGAGGCCGGGCAATATAGCCGAGGCTAAAGCCTCGCAAAAGTATAGTCGATTGCTTGAAAAAGCAATCGACTATACTTTTGCGGGCTCTGTTCAGGCGGCGGGCGTCAGGCGTTTTCCGCCCCCTTTTGTGATACCGCGTGCATCTGCCCCGGCCCCGGGCGAAAGCGTCTCGCGGCCCAGCGGATATCCTCCATTGTCATGCTGCCTACGGCGAAAAGAACCGCGATGTAAACAATTGCGATTACGATCACCCCGAGAATCAGCGTCAGCCATATAGGCATCGCGCCGAAAAGCACGAGATTGCACACGGCCTTTACGGCCTGGCTGGCAGCCATGGCCGCAAGTAGCGGCTTGAATATCCAGTCGCGCCAGGCTACGGGGATCCGGGTTATTCTAAGCAGCCTTATAAGATTGAGCATAGAGGTAAACAGATTGCTCGCGACCACCATCATAACAAAGCCCATAACGCCGAAGCGCGGCATAAGAAGCCAGACAAGTATCACCCGCAGAACACAGTCTGAAGCACCGTAGGCGGAGGAATGGGTCTGCTCCCCCATACCCTGAAGAATACTTACAACCACGGTCTCGATGCACATAAATGGCGTAAGAAAGGCCATCATACGCAGCATCCTGCCCACCTGCGGGTCTTTATAGACCGCCACACCTATTTCGTAAGAAAAGCTCATGAGAAGGCAGACCACAAATATTCCCAGAATTGAGGTAACCTGAAGTATGCGCGAGATGACCGCTTCGAGCTTCTTCTTCTCGGAAAGGGCGCTCAGGCGCGATACCTCCGGCGTCAGGGTGATGACAAAGGCGCTAAGAAGATTTAACGGGAAGATAAGAAGAGGCATTACCATTCCCCTGAGCATTCCATAGGTGCCGGTCGCCTCCTCCTGAGTGCCCGAGAATCTGCTCATCCCCGATACTATCAGCACATCCTCGAGAAGCCGCATAAAGCTGCGAAAATAAGAGCTTATAGAGATCGGCGCCGCAAATCGCAGAATCTTGCCCACAACGCCCTTGTTGCCGGCTTTGCCCCGCGCGGGGTTGCGCTTTTTGTGGATCATGTACCCTACGGCGGTATAGAGCATGCACACCGCCTCGCCCAGCGTTATACCCAATACTACAAGGGCGCAGCCCCGCTCAATGCCCGCATCCATGGCTGGGCCGAGCAGCGACATTATAAAGCACATCTTAAAGAGCTGCTCGATCACTTGGCCAGAGGCCGGTACCGCCACCCTGCGCGAGGCGATAAAATATCCCCTCATGCAGGCGCAGACCGAAAGAAAGGGAAGCCCGGGCGCCAGAAGCCTTAGGGAAAGTGTCGTTCTCGCGTCGCGCAGTATGTTAAGCGCTATCGCGTCTGAAAAAAAGAAGAGCCCGCAGCCCACCGCGCAGCTTAAAAACAAGGACATGGCTATAGCCCTGCGAAGAAGCTTTCTTGCTCCGGGAGCGCTGCCCAGAGCGAACTGCTCCGCCGCCAGCTTTGAAACAGCCGTGCTTATCCCCGAAGTCGCCAGGGTTATGCTCAGGCTGTAAACCGACATGATAAGGGAATAGAGCCCCATGCCCTGCGAGCCCAGCGTGTTGGAAAGATATACCCGAAAGAAGAAGCCTATCATCCGCACAAAGAGCGCGGACGCGCTTAAAACCAGGGTGGAATAAAGTATTCCTCTTTTTTTCATTGGATGCTCTCCTTATGTCGTCAGTAATTCTGTTTAGCCGGCACTCCCCGCTTTGGTAAAAACGCCCTCTTTAATCTTATCGCGAAAAGAAGACAAACATTCCGAAAAGATCAGTATCCGGAATGTTTGTCTCTCTGTTTGTCGCCTTAAATTGGCCAGTATTTTTTTGCGCTCTGTCTTTTGCTTTTCTCAGCCTTGTGGTAAAATAAACAGAAGCGGCCCTTTGGCCCGCTTCTGTGAAGGCATATACCCGCAAGAGACCCGATTAGCATCGAAGGGAGCAGTTTTGGTGGCAAAATCCATTATGATCCAGGGCACCTCCTCCGGAGCAGGCAAAAGCCTTCTTACGGCTGGGCTTTGCCGGGCGCTGCTCCGCCGGGGGTATCGCGCGGCTCCCTTTAAGAGCCAGAACATGTCCCTCAACAGCTTTGTAACACCCGAGGGCCACGAAATCGGCAGGGCCCAGGCAATGCAGGCCGAGGCCGCCAGGATCTTCCCCTCGGTTTACATGAATCCCGTTTTACTTAAGCCCCTGGGCGACTCGGGCAGCCAGGTGGTGGTTGGCGGCGAGGCGCTGGGGGTTATGTCGGCAAGGGAATACTTCGGCTATAAAAAGAAGCTCCTGCCGGTTATTGAAGCGGCATACAGGGCTCTTGAGGAGGACTTTGACGTCATAGTCATCGAGGGAGCGGGCAGCCCGGCTGAGATCAACCTGCGCGAAAACGACATCGTAAACATGGGCCTGGCCGCCCTGGTCGGCGCCCCCGTTCTCATTGTAGGCGACATCGACCGGGGCGGGGTATTCGCGAGCCTTTACGGCACGCTGGAGCTTTTGGAGCCGCAGGAAAGAGCGCTGGTCAGGGGCTTTGTCATAAATAAGTTTCGCGGCGACCTTTCCCTGCTTAAGCCGGGACTTGATTTTCTTAAGGAAAAAACTGGTGTCCCACCGTTAGGCGTGCTCCCCTTTCTCGGGGTTGACCTTGAGGATGAGGATAGCCTAGCGCCGCGGCTGAATAATAAAAGCGGGCCCGCCATACTTGATATCGCGGTGATACGCTTCCCGCACATATCAAACTTTACCGATTTACACGCACTCGAGCAGATCAAAGGGGTGTCGGTCAGGTATGTCTCATCCCCGGCCGAGCTGGGCAGCCCCGATCTTGTTATCCTGCCCGGAACTAAAAACACCATAGGGGACTTAAACTGGCTGCGGCGAATAAGTCTCGACGGGCCGGTAAAGGCCCTGGCCAGAGCAAAGCTTCCCGTTATAGGAATCTGCGGCGGATACCAGATGCTGGGCGCGTTTATTTCCGACCCCTCCTCGGTGGAGGGCGGGGGCGCGGCCGAAGGGCTGGGGCTTCTGCCGGTATCGACGCGCCTTCTGCCCCAAAAAAGTCTCGCCCAGGTCGCGGGCTCGGTGAGGGAGAGCGCGGGCTTCTTTAAGCAGCTGAGCAATAAGCCGCTAAGGGGCTACGAAATCCACGCCGGCGCCACGCGAACGGAAGGCGTACCCCCGTTCGCCGACATTGAAGGCCGCCCCGACGGCGCGGTTTCGGGCAATGTGCTGGGCACCTACGTCCACGGGCTTTTTGACAGCGCCGCCTTTACCGGCGCGCTCTGCGAGCTTCTGCTGCGCCATAAGGGATTGCCGGAAGACGCTCTGCGCGCCGTCGATTACCCGGAATACAAGGAACGCCAGTATGAGCTTTTGGCCGACGCTCTTGAAGCTCATCTTGATATGGACAGAATTATGGCTGTTATCGAAAACGGTTAAGGCTCTTAATTTTCTCTTCAGCCCCTAAAGGCCGGGAACATGCTGTTTTCTACCATTGAATAAACTCCGTCGGGCGCTACTATGATGTGGTCGATAAGCTCTATCCCGACCCGGCGCAGCTCGTCGAAGACGATAGAGGTAGTTCTCAGGTCATGGCTGGAGGGGTTGCATATTCCGCCGGGATGGTTGTGGGCAAGCACTGCCCGTACAGCGTCGCACCGCAGCGCAAGCCGAACGATTTCGGCGGGTATTATGCTCACCTGCACGCCCGTTCCCTCCCCTACCCGGTCGCAAAATATCACCCTGCCGTTGTTGGCCATACACGCCACATAGGCGCATTCCCTTGATTCGCACAGGAATTTGTGGCGCATGTAGTCCTTGGCCGACTCTGGATCGTTAATAATATTGTGGAGCGAGGTATAATCATCCATATAGCGGCGAATTACCCCGGATATATATTTTATGTAGGTCGCCGCCTCAAGCCCGACTCCTACGGTTTCTTTCAGCATTGAGAGGGGCGCGTCAAAAACCCCGGACAAAGAGCCGAAGCGCGAAATGAGCGCGTGCCCGGTTTCGTTGGTGTCGGCGCGGGGAATCGCGTAATAAAGAAGCATTTCCAGCACCTTGTGGTCCGGGAAATGATCAAGCCCGCTGTCGCGGAATTCCTTCTTAACACGGTCGCGATGACCCGAATGACTGCTCATTGACCTGCCTCCCGCCCCCGCCGAGCACCTTGCCGGATTTATACTCACGACGACATTATACTACAGCGGCCTACGATTTAAAAGCATCGCGCGCGTTTATTTGTATCGATCTTTAATTCTTGAAATTATTATACAGGAGGACCCGGAGCTTGCGAAAGGTGTATATAATCGCTCTAAACGACGCGGGCCAGCGTCTCGATAAATTTTTACAAAAGGCGCTGCCATCGCTGCCCCTTTCAAAGCTTTACCAGGCGATCCGCCAAAAGGATGTCCGGCTCAACGGCTCCCGCTGCCGCCAGGGGGACAGGCTCTCTGCCGGCGACGAGGTTCGCGTATTTTTACCCGAGGCTTTTTTCGAGATCTCCGGCCCCGATTTTCTCTCGGCGCCGCCCGAGCTGGAGGTCGTATACGAGGACGTTAATCTGCTGCTGATAAACAAGCCGCAGGGGCTTTTGGTTCACGAGGGAGAGAGCCGTTCGCCCGACACCCTGATACTGAGAATCCTGCATTATCTCTACCTCGGGGGCAAATGGGACCCCGAAAAGGAGCAAAGCTTTACCCCGGCGCTCTGCCACCGCATAGACCGAAACACGGGCGGCATTGTAATAGCCGCCAAAACCTTTGAAGCCCTCAGGATCATGACTGAAAAAATCCGCCTGAGAGAGATTACCAAGCGCTACCTTTGCGTGGTTCACGGAAGCCCGGCCAAAAAAGAAGGGACTCTCACGGGGTATCTTCTAAAAGACGGGGTAACTAAAAAGGTACGGGTTTATAACAAACCCGTACCCGGAGCGAGAACCGCCCTGACCAGGTATCGCGTTCTTGGCGAGAAGGGCGGAAAAAGCCTTATAGAGGCGGAGCTTTTGACCGGGCGCACCCATCAGATAAGGGCGCAGCTGGCGGCCGCCGGCCATCCCATTTTGGGGGACGCAAAATACGGCGACTCGCGGGAAAACGCAGGTCTTGATAACCGTCAGGCGCTCTGCGCATACTATGTCGGCTTCGACTTTAAGTCCCCCGCAGGTTCTCTCGATTACCTTACGGGGAGGTGTTTTTCCATAGACGCGCCATTTTCGAACGATTTTCCCGTTTACTCCTCGTAAACGAGCCGTTCTTTAGTCCAGCCGGCAAGAGCTTTTGCCATCCGCTCGGCGAGGGCCTTTGCTTTTGGGAGATCGTGCTCCGCCGCGTTGCCGCACTCTGTAGGCGACGCGCCGGGGATTTCGCCGTTATGGGCGGCGATCTCGCCCAGGGTTTTTTGCACCAGCTCAATGGCGCTACTTGGCGAAAGAGTATCCCTCACCAGCAGGTAAAATCCGGTGCGGCAGCCCATCGGCCCAAAATAGATGATCTTGTCGGCGGCTTCCCCATTTCTTGCGTAAGTCGCGAAAAGGTGCTCGAATGAGTGCATCTCGCCGTTATCCATGTAGGTTCCGCAGTTGGGTATTATAGTTCTCAGGTCATAGGTGACTACGTCGCCGTCCACCCGCGAGGTGTAAAGCCCGGGCTTAAGCTTATCGTGGTTTATGGCAAAGCTTGCAATTCTTTTCATAATCAGCCGTCCTTATCGGGAACAAAAATAATTAAACTCAAAAGGAGAACAGTTATGGTTTGGGGTATTATCGCGGCGCTGGACGCCGAGCTTGCTCTTATAACAAGGGCAATGAAGACAGAGCGGGTGGAAAGGATATGCGGCGCGGATTTTCACTTGGGAAAAATCGGCGAAAATGCGGTGATAGCGGTGTGCTCAAGCATAGGCACCATAAACGCGGCCGTATGCACTACTGTTCTTATACGCGAGCTTGGGGCGCAATGCGTAGTTAATATCGGCGTGGCGGGGTCTCTTAGCCCTTCTCTGCGTATTCTTGACGTGGTGCTTGGCAGCGAGCTGATCTTTCACGACGCGGACCTCGATATCATCGAAAAGTATTATCCCTTTCGCCGCAGCTTTACCGCGGACCCGTCGCTGCTGGGTCTCGCGCAAAAAAGCATCGAGGCCCTTCCCCACGATTACCGCTGTGTCGTGGGGCCAATAGCCTCCGGCGACAGATTTGTAGCCGACACCGCCGCTAAAGAAGACATCGCGAGCCGCTGCTCCTGCCTCTGCGTTGAGATGGAGGGCGCGGCGGTGGGTCAGGTGGCCCACATGAACGGCGTGCCCTTTTTGATCATCCGCTCTCTTTCCGACGACGCCTCAGAGCAGGCCGACGCGAGCTACGATAACTTTCTGGATCTCGCCGCCCTCAACTCCGCCGGCATAGTACTCGAAATGATACGCCGCAGCTGAGCTGATACCGCTTCTCTCATTTGCCCCGGCGGGCCCGCGGGCGGGCGTTGCGTCCTTTACAGGCCCGCTCTTTTCGCGGCCTCCCGCAGCTCCTTAGCCTTTTCCTCGGGGCAGGTGGGGTTGCAGAAGGCTCCCGCTCCCGTTTCGGACGAGGCGAAAAACTGCTGCCTGTTTTCTCCCCTGACCGGCGGGACAAACTCTATGTGAAAGTGGTAGTATTCGTCGTGCTCTCCCCCCGGAGGCGCGGCGTGCATACACATCATATATGGCATCGGCCGATCAAAAAGGGCGTCGTAAAGGGCGGCGCAGCCACGAACCGTCTCCCCCAGGGAGTCAAGCTCCGCCTCAGTCATAGCGGTGGGGCTTGGCAGATGGCGCTTTGCCGTGACGTTGAGCCCATAGGCGACCTGCGAGAAAAAGGGAATATACGCGCAAAAACAGTCGTTTTCAAAAATGACGCGCCGCCCGTCCTCCCTCTCAGCCTTAAGCAGCTCGCAGAAAATGCAGCCGCCCGTCCTGTCATAATGGGCCTTTGCGCCCGAAATCTCCTCTTCGATCCTTTTGGGCAGGAAAGGGTACCCGTAAGCCTGACCGTGGGGGTGTGGCATGGTCACGCCCACCATTTCCCCACGGTTTTCAAAGGCGTAGACGTATTTTATGCCGGGATCGGCTTCCATGTCGGCGTAAACATCCCGCCACATCCGGGCAAGCTCGCGAACCTGACTGTCTCCCAGCTCCTTAAGGGTTGCATTGTGGCGCGGATCGTAAAGCAACACCTCGCACCTGCCGTAGGAGGGCGCCGTCTCGAAGAGCCCTCCCGCAACGTCGTCGGGCTCGGGGGGATTTTTGCTCAGCGCGGGGAAATCGTTGGGATAGCGCAGAACGGTATAGCCGCCGTCGGGCACTCTGCCGCTTCCGGGACAAAATGGGCACCAGTCAGCCGGCATATTGGGCCGGCCCTGGCGGTGGGAGGCAACCATCACCCAGTCGCGGGCAATGGGATTATAGCGCAGCTCAGCCATAGGGGATACTCCTTTTTTTCACATTATCACGCTGTTTATGGCTCGGGAACAACATTAACCACCCCTAACGGGCGCACGCGCAAAAGATGGCAGGCGCCTTCCCCGAAAATGGCGGTCATTCCCGTGATGTAATCGTTTAGCTTATCCTCCGGGACAAAGGCCTGTATGGTTCCGGCAAAGCCTCCGCCCTGAACCCGCCAGGCGCCCTTCCCTTCAAGGATTCGCTCGCTCCAGGCGAGGGCGACGGCAAGCTCCTGGTGAATTGTATCTTGTCCCAATACGTTTTGCAAAAGCTCGTAGGAGGATCTTCCGCTTTTTACCGCCAGCTCAAGGAACGGACCCATCTCGCCTTTGCGGAGCGCCTCCGCCATTTGTGATGCGCGCCTGTCCTCCATAAAAAAGTGCATCGCCCGCAGAGCCGCCCTGTCCCCCGCTTCCCTGCGCACCCGCGAAAACTGCCCGTCGAATTCCCCTTGGTCCACCTCTCTGAGATATTCTTTACCGAAGCAGGCGGCAACCCTTAGCATCTCAATCGGGATTGAGGCATAGTCCTCGGTCAGGTTCTCGTGTCCCGCCCTGGAATCCACAACGCACAGATGATACCCGCTCTTAATCAGATCAAAGTCAAGCGCTTCTACTAACGGGAAGGCCGGGTCCTTAAAGTCTATGGCGACAAAGCCGCCCACCGCTGACGCCATCTGATCCATAAGCCCGCTCGGCTTGCCGAAGTGAACGTTCTCGGCGTATTGTCCGGCCTTCGCGATATCCGAAGGCGTCGCCCTTCCCCCGTTAAATATGGCGTTGACAATCCCCCCCACCGCAACCTCAAAGGCGGCGGAAGAGGAAAGCCCCGAGCCCTTTAATACCCGGGAATCGGTGTAGGCGTTAAACCCGCCTATTGCAAAGCCGTTGCGCAAAAACCAGTCGGCCACCCCCCTGACCAGCGCGGAGGAGTCGGCCTGACCTCCCGGAGAAATCTCCCTGACGGAAACCTCGCAGGGTGAAAAGCCCTCTGATTTAAGCCTTATGGCGTCCCCGCCCGAAGAGGCCGCGACGCAAATGACATCAAGATCCACCGCGGCGGCAAGAACCCTTCCCCGCTGGTGGTCGGTGTGGTTTCCGCCTACCTCCGTTCTACCCGGCGCGGATATGATAATCGCCTCGCCGGGGCCGTAAAGCTCCTCGAATCGGGTAACGGCTTTTAGATACCTCTCTTTGCATTCTTCGGCCGCCGCCCTCGGGTAAAGCCTCGCGAAGGCGCGGTCAAACGCGCCTTCGCCTATTTGCTCCTTAAGCTTTTTTGTATGGGTCATAACGAATCACTTCTTTGCGAGATATTTTCTCATATCAAGCGCCACCGCCACCAGTATGATGAGACCCTTGATTATATACTGAAGATCGGACGAAACCCCCAGCCACTGAAGGGCCACGCTGATAATTTCAAGCAGAATAACGCCGGTTACTATTCCGCTTATCTTGCCGGTGCCGCCGGTAAAGGAAACCCCGCCTATAACGCAGGCCGCTATGGCGTCAAGCTCGGCGTTTACCCCGGTGGTGGGGCCGTTGGAGCCGACCCTCGCCGCCTCGATAAAGCCCGAAAACCCGTACAGAATACCCGCCATCATAAATACAAGTATCGTGGTGGTCATGACCGATACGCCCGAAACGTTGGCGGCCTCGGGGTTTGCGCCCACCGCGTACATGTTTTTGCCGAGGGTAGTCCTGTTCCAGATAAACCACATCAGCGCCGCCGCCAAAACGGCGTAGAATACGTAATACGGAATGGCCGTGCCGCCTACGTTAACGGTTCCCTTGACGGCGTTTTTATACTCTTCAGTCAGGCCGGAAATTGGCCCGCCGCCGTTTGTGCCAAGCTGCACGTACATAAGAACGGCGCCATAGAGCATGAGCTGCGTGGCAAGGGTGACTATAAATGGGTGAAGCTTGAATTTGGCCACACAAAAGCCGTTTAATGCCCCGACAGCGCCGCCGAAGGCCATAACCAGCAAAAGAATAAGAATTATCGGCGGAGTAGCCAGGTCTGGAAACATCTTTGAAGCGTATTCCTCAACCGGGTTTTGCAGCAGCGACGCCGCAAGGCAGGCCGTAAGGCCCATAATCCGCCCGGCGGAAAGATCGGTGCCGGTAAGGACTATGATGCCGCCGACGCCCAGCGCCAGAAAAAGGCTCGAGCCCGCCCGCTTAACGATATCAATAATGGATTTAAAGGAAAGAAAGGTATTGTTAAAGCTTCCGCTCATGCTGTAAACCTGAACATAGATAACCAACAGCACAATGATTATATATATCGCGTTGCGTACAAAAAAGTCTCCCCACCAGATGCGCTTGCTCCTCGCGTCCAGCGCCCTGTAGCCGTCAAAGCGCTTACTCATGCCGCCACTCAGGCGGGAAAAAAAGTTACCCTTATTCACTACGCTCTCTCCCCTGCCTATACGTATTTGGCCGCCATCGCCATTATTTCTTCCTGCGTTGTCTTACCCGCCTCCACCTCGCCCGCTATTCGCCCGCCCGACATTACGATTATCCGGTCGGATACGCCAAGGAGCTCGGGCAGCTCGCTCGAGACCATTATAACGGCCTTTGCGCGCTTTGCGAGGTCGATCATAAGCTGATAGATTTCGTACTTGGCGCCAACGTCTATTCCCCGTGTCGGCTCGTCGAGCAAAAGAATATCCGGCTCTGTAAGAAGCCACCGGCTCAGGATTACCTTTTGCTGGTTACCGCCTGAAAGGGAGCGTATTCTGGTGGACTGCCCGGGCGTTTTGATTTTAAGCGCCCTTATAGCCCAGTCTGTATCCTTTATCATCATCTTATTGCTTATATAAAGCCTGTACCTTTTGTAGCTTTTAAGATTGGCTATGGTCGCGTTCTCACGTATGCTCAGCACCCCGAAGATGCCGGTCTGCCTGCGCTCCTCGGTGAGAAGGGCAAAACCGTTCTTCTTGGCCTGACGAGAGTTTCTGCTGCGAATCACACAGCCGTCCTTGATGATTTTGCCGCTTTTAACGGTCGCCAGCCCAAACAGATTCTCGAGAAGCTCGGTCCGCCCCGCTCCCACCAGCCCGGCAAGGCCGAGTATCTCACCCCTGCGCAGGGTAAAGGAAACGTCCCTGAGGTTCTGGTAGAGCGCCGAAAGACCCTCTACTCTAAGAATCTCCTCGCCGGGAACATTGTCCTTGGGAGGATATACGTTGGTGAGCTCTCTGCCCACCATCCGGGTTATGATCATGTCGGTCGAAAGCTCCGCAGCCGGCGTTGTGTCGACATGCCTGCCGTCCCGCATAACGGTAACGTCGTCGGAGATTTTAAGTATCTCGCTCATCCTGTGCGATATGTAAATGATTCCGCAGCCCTTGTCACGCAGGCCGAAGATGATGCGGAACAGATGCTCCACCTCGTCCTCGGTAAGGGATGAGGTAGGCTCGTCAAAGACAATTATTTTGGAGTGGTGGGATACGGCCCTAGCGATTTCCACCATCTGCCTCTGCGAGACCGAAAGGCTGCCTATAACCGCCCCGGGGTCTATCGAGATTGAAAGCCCATTAAATATAGCCCGGGTATCGTCATACATTTTTTTGTGATTTACTCCGGTTATTCCTTTGGGGAATCGCCCCAGCCAGATGTTTTCCATCACGCTGCGGGTGTGTACCTGGTTAAGCTCCTGGTGAACCATCGATACCCCGTTTTCCATCGCCTGTTTGGGGCTTGCGAATTTGACCGGTTTACCCTCCAGGATAATCTCGCCCGAATCCTTGTCGTATATGCCGAACAGGCATTTCATAAGCGTCGACTTGCCGGCTCCGTTTTCTCCCATCAAAGAATGAATGGTGCCGGGGCGTACTAGAAGGCTCACGTCGTCCAACGCCTGAACTCCGGGAAAGGCCTTGCTGATATGCTTCATTTGCAGCAGGTATTCGCCCATAACGCCGCTCCTTCCTGTATAGCCTCTCATACCGTTTCCACTGTTTGATAAAGATGAGGCGACCTGTTATGGTCGCCGCATCCTCATTTATTTATAGCAATATTGTAAGAAACGAGAGAAAAAAGCTTATCTATACTATTGCGCATTTAAAATACTCTTTGCTATTACGGCATGGCGCCC
>JAITVF010000089.1 GCA_031285945.1 Oscillospiraceae bacterium | reverse complement strand
AAGACTTGCGAGGATTTTTTTCGCCCTGCAAGGCGGACGACGACGGTGGGCTGACGCCCACCGAGGAGGACAACGCAGCAGGACGGAAAAAAGACCGCAGGGCTGAAATGATTTTGATTGCGGAGTAGTATTATAAACTCCGGCGGCCCCCCCTGTATTTGGCGGGGGGAGTCGCCATAAATCGGCCTTTATCTAAATTACAAAATTCTCCATATATTTTTTAGAGAGGCGCATCGAGCGCAGAACGTCCGCCTTGCTCCCCTCAAAGGCACGGTCCTCAACCTCAATGCAGGCGCAGCCGTCGTAGCCAATATCGGTGAGGGCGCAAACAAATTTGCCCCAGTCCACGTCGCCAAGACCGGGAAGCTTAGGGGCCATGTAATCGAGTGGGTAAGCCATGACGCCGCACTCATCCAGGCGGTCCCGGTAAAGCCTGATATCCTTGAAGTGAACGTGAAAAATCTTATCCTTAAATTCATAAAGTGGCTTTATATAGTCCATCATCTGCCACACAAAATGAGAGGGATCGTAATTGAGCCCCAGATTTTTGCTCGGCAAAAGCTCAAAAATCCTGCGCCAATTGGCCGGGGAGGTCATAATATTTTGCCCGCCCGGCCACTGGTCTTTTCCAAAAAGCATGGGGCAGTTCTCAATAGCTATGCTCACACCCAGAGACTCGGCCAGAGCAATGATCGGCAGCCATACTGATTGAAGCTGATCGAGATTTTCCTCCACGGTTTTATTCTGCTCCCTGCCTATAAAGGTGGTTACCAGGTTTACCCCAAGCATGGCGCCGGCCCGTATAACCGCCTTAAGGTGGTTGCTGCAAAGCTCACGCCTTTGAGGGGCGGAATCGAGCAAATTCGGGTAGTAGGCCAGAGCTGAAATGGCCACGCCGCGCTCCTCGCAGCGCCGCCTTATTTCCCTGGCTCCCCCCTCGGTGAGGCTCAAAACGTCGATATGGCTTACGCCCGCGTAGCGGCGCTCGGCCCCTCCGGCCGGCCAGCACGCTACCTCGACGCAGCCAAACCCCATTTCTTGTGCCGTATTCATCATGCCGTCAAAGTTGTCGTCTCCCAAAATGGCCGAAACGAATCCCAGCTTCATTGTCTTTTCCTCCCGCAGCACAAAATAAGTCAATTTTTACGTAAACGATTACATAAGGCATTGCGCATTATCTGCAAATAATTATAAGACTAATATAAACTAATGTCAATTACAAAAAGTATTTATGCATTTCGTAGATTATATTGACAAAGTATTACTTATACGGTAAAATTGCCCTGTAGAAGACAAAGCGTCTTGCGTCGCTTTTAGTTCGCCATAAAATTGGCGCGGGGGATGTATTCGCTAAAAATGTAAACCATTACATTCCGGAAGGATTCCCGATGACTATTATTGATGTCGCAAAGGCGGCGGGCGTTTCGGTGGCCACCGTGTCTCGGGTTATAAACAAAAACGGCGCGGTTAGTCTGCGCACGGCACAGCGGGTGGAACGGGTTATCCGCGAAACGGGCTACGTGCCCAACCAGGCGGCGCGCAACCTGCGCAAGCATGAAAACATGACCGTTACAATACTGGCCCCCAACTTTACCAACCCTTATTATTCGCATATTCTCGCCGGCATAGGCGACGCGGGGCAGGAGCTTGGCTACAGCGTTTTTATCCGCAACATACAGTTCGGGCGGCCCGAAATCGAGGATATCATGCGCAATCAGCGGGCCGACGGCCTGGTGCTGCTCGCGGGCGAGCACAACGCGGAGTGGCTGGCGGAATACGCCGCCGAAGCGCCTATAGTGCAATGCTGCGAATATGTTGAGGGAATCGGGCTGCCACAGGTTTCCATCGACAATTACCGCGCCGCTTACGAGGCAACCGAGTATCTTTTAAACCTGGGCCACCGGCGTATAGCCTCTATCTTAGCCGACAACGGCCACATTTCAACCGGGCTGCGCCAGCGGGGCTATCAGGACGCGCTGCGGGACGCCGGAGTTCCCTTGCGCCCGCAATACACGGTGAAGGCCTCGCCGGATTACTCCTACAACAGCGGTTACATAATGGCCAACAAGCTTCTCAGCCTGCCCGAGCGCCCCACCGCGATCTTTGCCATTTCGGATATTCTTGCCCTTAGCGCCATTGCCGCCGCGGCCGACCGGGGGCTTTCGGTTCCCGCCGACCTTTCGGTTATAGGCTTCGACGACGTGGATTATACCACCATGTTCCACCCGCATCTTACCACCGTAGCTCAGCCCTGCTACGAGATCGGCCGCCTGAGCATTATCGCGCTGCACGAGTTCAAAAAGACCTTCCCCTCCCCTCCCGCCGTCCCCTTTATGCCTCACAGGCTTATTCTGCGGGAATCGGCCATGCCCTGCGTAGCCAGGTGATACGCCGCTTATCGGCACAGAAAGGATTGTTACATATGCTCAATATAGGAATCGCGGGGTGCGGCTCCATTGCGCGCCAGCGCCACGCCAGCGAATACGCGCGCAACGAGGCGGCGCGTATAGCCGGGTTCTTCGACCTCAACGCCGGGCGGGCGCAGGCTCTGGCCGACAGTTCGATCGGCGCCGTCAGCGTATGCGTGGCCAATAAAAGCCACGCGGACTACGCTATAGCCGCCCTCAACGCGGGCAAGCATGTCCTGTGCGAAAAGCCCATGGCTATTTCACTTTCTGAGTGCGAGGCTATGACGCAAGCGGCCCAAAAAAACGGCCGGCGGCTTCTAATAGGCCAAAACCAGCGCCTGGCCCCCGCCCACGCGTACGCCAAGCGTATTCTTGCCTCGGGGGAGATGGGCCGGGTTTTAAGCTTTCAGAGCGTTTTTGGCCACAAGGGCCCTGAATCCTGGAGCGTGGATCAAAGCGCCGACACCTGGTTCTTTAAAAAAGAGTTTGCCGCCTTTGGTTCTATGGCCGACCTTGGCATACATAAAATTGACCTGCTCCTTTACCTGGTCGGCAAAGAGCCTGAAAGCGTTTATGCAAGCCTTATGACGCTGGATAAAACCTTCCCCGACGGCCGCCCCATAGAGGTTGACGATAACTCTGTGGTCATGCTGCGCTTTGCGGGCGGTCCGGCGGGAACGGTGACCACAAGCTGGACCCATTACGGCGAGGAGTGCAACTCAACCGTACTCTATTGCGAAAAGGGCATTGTAAAGATGTACGCCGACCCAAGATACGCACTGCAAATCGTTTACGCCGACGGCGTTCGGGCCAACTACGAGCTGCCGGCCATGCAGACCAACGACGACGCGCAGCAGACAGGCAGCGGCGTGATCGATACGTTTTTGGAAGGGATAACAAGCGGCTGTCCCACAATTCTGGACGCGCCGGATATTCTGCGCTCTATGCGGGTGGTTTTTGCCTGCCTTGATTCGGCCAGCAGCGGGCGGCCCGTTTCAATTCTGTAAAACAGCCTAAAACGGATCGTTGGATATGTTACAGTTGATTAATATCAACTATACATACATAACAAACAGTAAGGAGAAATTGACATGAAAAAACCTTCAGCCATCATCCTCGCGCTTCTCGTCCTCATCGCCGCGTTCGCCGGCTGCTCGTCGCCGGCTGCTACGCAGTCCTCGGCGGCCGCCCCCGCCGCCCCCGCCGCCTCTTCCGGCCCTCCCGCGGCCACAACCTCCGAGCCCGTGTCTGAGCCCGCCGGCGAGGCCTCGGGCGATACGATCTATGTTCTTGGCCCCACCCCCGACCATGGCTGGACAGCCCAGGCGGGCGCCTACGCCGACGCTAAGGTCGCCGAGATCAACTCCGCCGGCGAGTGGAAGGCGGTTTACATGTCCGCCTCCACAGGCGAGGAGCAGGTCGACCAGGTTCACACCATCCTGGCCAACGGCAACGCCGCCGGCGTGGTGTTCTTTGCGCTGGAGGACTCGGCGAAGGCGGGGCAGGAGGCCCTTATCGGCGCCGATGTTCCCTTTATCTCCTTCGACCGCATCATCGAAGGCCCCGACAAGTCCTCCATACTCAACGCCTCGGGCGACAACTGGCAGTGCGGCGCCGGTATAGCCTACTGGCTCACGCAAAAGGGCATGGCCCCGGGCGCTACCCTTGTCACTCTTATAGGCGACAACGGCACCGTTTGCACCCGCAGGCAGGAAGGCTTTGAGCAGTTCCTCCTCGGCGAGATCGATTATGCCGATCAGCACACAGGCGAGAGCTATCATATAGAAACCCCTTGGACGCAAGAAGAGATCGACGCTTTGACCGCCGATTACAAAACCGTGTGCAACTGGAGCGCGGACGGCGCCTACGGCTACCTTGAGCAGCAGATGGCGGGAATTGTCGCTAAGGCCAAGGGGAACGACGGCAACCTGTACGTTTTCTCGATGGACGACGAGATGACCTTCGGCATGCTCAATCTTATCGAGGCAAACGCTCTTGACGACGCCACCAAGGCCGATCTTGAGGCGCTTAACGTATACGTTTCAGCCATCGGCGGCATGGCCGAGCTCTACGCCGTAATGGACGGCTCGGGCTCCCAGGCCCCCACGGCCGCGCAGTATTTTGACGATCTGATGTCCGTTTACTTTTCACCCAAGATGATGGAAAACGTAATCGGCTATATGCTCGACTACCTCAACGGCGCCAACTGGACCTACGCTATCGGCGAAGGCAAATACGAGCCCGTCTGGATCGTTGACGCCGCCAATGTAGGCGAATACGAGGGCTTTACAGGCCACGCGGCGGCGTAGCGGTTTACCCGTTACCTAGAGCAATGCGCCAAAATAACCGGAAATTCGATGCCGTATGGCGCGCATTGCTCTATCGGCCATATCCGGCGGTTGCCACCCGCAGGTGGCGAGCCGGATGGCCATGCCCGCTATA
>JAITVF010000181.1 GCA_031285945.1 Oscillospiraceae bacterium | reverse complement strand
ATACCGGGTCTAGATCCAGAAGGGCCATCGCCCGCGCCGCCGAGACATGAACGCCCCGGCAGCATAAGAGCCGGTCGCCGGGTAAAAGGGCCGCGGCCAGCATTCCCTGCACGCAAAGGGTAGAGCCGCCGGCGCTTAAGATACATTCGCGGCTGCCGTAAAGCCCGGCGTAGGCTTTTTCAAGACTAAGAATCGGCCCCGAGGCCTCGTAGAGGCTATCCATCCCGGCGATTTCAGTTACGTCGTAAGAATAGGCAAGCTCAATGCCGGGCAGAGGCGGCACGCCCTTGTGCCCCGGCATGTGAAAACGCGAGACTCCCATACCCGCGTAATTCCTCATAGCGCCAAAAAGCCGCATAACGCTACCCCCGCCGCCGCTTTTTGCGCAGCCATTCGGCCAGGGATATTGCCTTGCCCAGCAGCCATGCCCTGACGGGCATGTAAACTAAATCAAACTCGCCGGGGGTTTCGTCCAGCGAGCCGCCGAAGCCGCTCTTAAACTTGTAAAGGCCATAAAGGGGGTTATCCTCCGAAAGATTGCCCGATACGCCCTGAAAGTCGTAGAGGGTGCAGCCGGAGCGTATAGCCTCCCTTATCATCTCCCACTGCAAAAGGTATGTGGGCATGGCGTTGCGGTTTTCGTTATCTGAGGCGCCGTACAGGTAGCAGCATTTTCCCGCGTAATTGCTGGTAACCGCCCCCGCCACCGCCTTGCCCTCAAGGTAAGCCATGTAGAGCTTAACGCTCCCGCCCAGGGCCTCAAGCATCCGGGCAAAGTAGGCGGCGGAGCGTACGGTAAAGCCGTCACGCTCGCCGGTAACAGCCATGAGCCGGGTAAAGTCTCCGAGCGCCTCTTTGCCCATTACCCGGATTTCAACCCCCTTTTTTATGGCCACCCGTATGTTATAGCGGGTCTTCTGCTTCATACCCGCAAGAATTTCATCCTCGCTCTTTCCCTCAAGATAAAGCCGCCAGTTAAAGCGCGGTTGCACCGTCTCAAAGCCGTCGCCGCCGGTAAATATCTTAAAGCCCATCGATTTGGCGATAGAGGTAAAAATCTCGTCCCTCGCGTCTATATCGGGGTCCATCTTAAAGATATAGGCCTTATGCTTTTTCGCCAGGGCGTCGGCGCCCGCCTTTAAATCGCGCAGAACGCCCTCGTCGTGGAGGTCGCAGACCGGGCCGCGGGGCGAATAAAGCATAGCGGCGCCGAATATAGGCATCCTGCGAATAAGTACGCTCATCCCGCCGGCGATTTCGCCCCGGCCGTTCCGGCTGACCACAACCTCGCGCCGCCATTCGGCCTTGACCGAATGCCACCCGGCCGATTGCGTAATGCCGCCTTGCGGATGGCTGCGGATAAAGCCCTCGTATTCATCGTAGCCCTCAGACGTAAGGATTTCCATGCCGACAGTCCTCCGCAAATAATTGTAGTTGTTGGCCGTTAGCTCTTTAGCGGCGATTTGCCCACAGTCACAATATAGAATATTTTGCTGCCTATAATAAAACAAACGCTTCTAATAAAAGAAAATCAAAGGGATTATCTCGTCACAATACGCGAATTTACACGCATTTTTCGGGGATTTTACTGGCTGAATCCGGCCAAAACTGTCGAAAAATAGGGCGCACTGTCAAACACAGTCACATAAAATAGAATTATAAAAATTATCGCGATTTATACGCTTTAGATACAGGGAAAAGTAAGACTTTAAACAGTCACACTAATCTTTAAAAAACAACGGCAAAGGGGCGAGAAAGAGGATATCCTTCCTTTCGGCGGCGGCTCCCTCGGCGAGTACGCAAGCCTTACCCGCAACGATTCCTCCCGCCTGCCCAACAAGCTGCTCCAGGGCGTGAATGCTCTCGCCGGTAGAGATGACGTCGTCGACCAAAAGCACGCGTTTTCCCTTTAGGTATCGCATATCCTCCTCATCCAGGAAAAGCTGCTGTAGCCTGTCCGTCGTGATTGAGCGCACGGTGACCTCAACCGTATTTTTCATATACAGCTTCTTGCTTTTGCGGGCGAGAAGGTAGCGCCTGCCCGATTGGCGGGACATTTCGTAAGCTAAGGGGATGCCCTTTGACTCCGCTGTGATCAAAACGTCGTGCTCGGGGGCTATTTTAAGGAGCTCCTCAGCTGCTCTTACCGTAAGCTCCACATCCGAAAACATGATAAACGCGGCTATATCAAGCTTTTCGTCTACAGGGCAAAGTGTAAGCTCCCGCTTGAGACCCGCTACAGTAAGAGAATACGTCTCTTTTTTTTCAGCCATAACTTGCAGCTCCTATTATATGATTTGCAATAAGAATTATATAAAACAGCTTACGCAAGTAAGCTCGATCAGCCCGGAGGCCAAGAGAGCTCACGGCCGCCCAGAATGTGATAATGCAGGTGATTCACCGTCTGGCCGGCGTCGGGGCCGCAGTTGCTCACGACCCGGTAACTGGTAAGGCCCTCATTTTTTGCGGCCTTAGCGACCGCCGCCATCAAATGTCCGGCCAGAGGGGCGCTTTTTTCATCCACCGCCGAAGCGCCCGCGATATGCTCCCTGGGGATCGCGAGAAGATGAACCGGCGCCTTGGGGTCGATATCCCGGAATACACAGCAAAGCTCGTCCTCATAAACCTTGTCGGCGGGAATGCTCCCCGCCGCGATAGCGCAAAACAGGCAATCCATATTGGCAAGACTCCTTTTGATAACTGTTAAAAATTAGAAATACAAAAATAATTCGACCCTTGGGAATTAAATAGCGGCTGCGCTAACAGCTATCCGGGCTCTGCGCTCATATCCCGAGCTGTAATTTTACAATATCGGCCGCTGCGCGCAGGGCTTCTTCAAGCTTTTCGGGCTCGCCGGCGCCGCCCATTGCGTTGTCGGGCCGGCCGCCTCCGCTGCCGCCCGCCCGCCGGGCTGCCTCCTGAACCAGCTTGCCCGCGTTTACCCCCGCCGCCACCGCGTTTTTGCCCGCGAAGGCGAGAAGAGTAGCCTTGCCCTTTAGAGGGTCGGCCTTGTCGGGAAGGGCCAGAATCCCCGCGATATCGGGGCTTAACGCTTTAAGCTCGTCGGCCGTAGCCTTAAGCGCGTCGACTCCCTCAAGGCTCAAGATGGCGGTTAAAAACTTTATCGGACCAATTTCCAAGGCGTCGCGGGTAAGATCGCCGGTTTCGAGCCTGGCCAGTTTTTTCGATTGCTCGTCGAGCTGCCTCTGCGACGCCTTAAGCTGGGCGCTCAGCGCCGCAACCCTTGCCGGAAGCTCGGCGGGAGAGGATATTTTTAACGGTTCGCAGGCCGCCTGAAGGAAGCTTTCCCGCTCGGCCAAAAATGAGAGGACGCCCTCCCCCGTCACGGCCTCGATCCTGCGGACGCCGGCGGCGACCGAGGACTCGCGAAGGATCTTAAAGAGGCCGATTTCGGCTGTGTTCTTAACATGGGTTCCGCCGCAAAGCTCCGCCGAGCGCCCCTCGCCTATCTCGCAAACCCTTACGATGTCGGAGTATTTGTCCCCGAAAAGGGCGAGAGCCCCTTCCCTTTTGGCCTCCTCGACAGGCTTTTCGGTGACGGTTACGCCAAGAGCGTCAAGAATCATACCGTTTACCGAGTCCTCCACCCTTTTGACCGTCTCCTGATCGGGAGCGGCGAAGTGGGTAAAGTCGAAGCGGCAGCCCTCCTCGTTAACGAGCTGGCCCGCCTGGTGAACGTGATCGCCCAAAGCCTCGCGCAAAGCGGCCTGCAAAAGATGGGCGGCGGTGTGGTTGCGCATTGTCGCCCGCCGCAGCCCTTGGTCGACGGCGGCCTTCCCGCCCTCCCCTGCCTTGATAACCCCTGTCAGCTGCGTTCCTATGTGGAGTATGTGGCCGGTGGGGGATTTTTTGGTATCCTCAACTAAAAACACCCCGCCCGAGTCCGTGGTGATCCGGCCCCGGTCGCCCGCCTGGCCGCCGCTTTCGGCATAGAACGGGGTAGTCTCGAGAATAACGGTTGCCTTATCCCCTTCTTCCGCCTCTTGGGCCATCGCGCCTTCTTTTATAATATAAAGAATTTGAGTTTTTGCCGAGAGGGAATCGTAGCCGACGAATACCTCCTCGAACTCCTCGCCGGCGAGAACGTCCTCCTCCCAGCCCAACCCCCCCTGGGAGAGGCGGGCGTCACGCGCTCTTTTGCGCTGTTCCCTCATCTGGGCGAGAAAGCTTTCCTCGTCTATTTCAAAGCCGGCGTCTTTTGCGATCTCCCGGGTGAGGTCAAGGGGAAAGCCGAAGGTATCGTAGAGCTTAAAGGCGTCCTCCCCCGAAACAATTTTGCCGGTTTTAGTCTCGTGCGAGCCTAAAATAGCGCTCAGCATATCCATTCCCTGGTTGATTGTCCGGTCGAACCGCTCTTCCTCCTGCCTTATAACCTCGCGGATGTAGGAAGCGTTTTCGTAAAGCTCGGGGTAGGCTACCCTGTTCTCTTCAATAACGGTGTCGCATACGTTATAGAGAAAGGGCTTTTTAATGCCCAAAAGCTTTCCGAAGCGGGCCGCGCGGCGCAGAAGCCTTCTCAGGACATAGCCCCGCCTTTCGTTTGAGGGCGCCACCCCATCCCCAACCAGAAAGACGGTGGAGCGTATATGGTCGGTCACGACCCGCAGGGCGACGTCGGAGCGTTCGTTTTCGCCATAGGTAACGCCCGCCAGTGAGGCCACGTGCTGCATTATTTTGCGTACGGTATCAACCTCAAAAAGATTGTCCACCCCCTGCATGACGCAGGCGAGCCGCTCAAGGCCCATGCCGGTATCAATATTAGGGTGCTCGAGTGGGGTGTAATTCCCCTGGCCGTCCGAGTTGAACTGGGTAAAAACAAGATTCCAGAATTCAACGTAGCGGTCGCAATCGCAGCCGGGGGCGCAGCCCTCCTCGCCGCAGCCGTATTCCTCGCCGCGGTCAAAGTAGAGCTCGGAGCAGGGGCCGCAGGGGCCGGCGCCAATCTCCCAGAAGTTGTCCTCTCGCCCAAGGCGGACCATGCGATCGGGGGAAACGCCGACTTCTTTGGTCCAGATGTCGTAGGCCTCGTCGTCCTCGTAAAAGACCGAAACCCATATCCGGTCGGCGGGGAGCTTAAGCTCCCGGGTTATGAACTCCCAGGCCCAGGGGGCGGCCTCGCGCTTAAAGTAATCGCCGAAGGAAAAGTTGCCCAGCATCTCAAAAAAGGTGCCGTGGCGGCTTGTTTTGCCCACCCGCTCGATATCGGGGGTGCGAATGCATTTCTGGCAGCTGGCGGCCCTTTTGCGGGGCGGAGTCTCAAGCCCCATAAAGTATTTTTTAAGGGGAGCCATCCCGGAGTTTACAAGCAATAAGCTCGCGTCCCCCCTGGGAACCAGAGGCGCGGAGGGGAGTCGTATATGCCCCTGTTGCTCCAAGAAAAAATGAACGCGCTCCCGCAGGTCGTTGAGTCCCATCCATTCCATTGTTAGAAATCCTCTCAGACGTAAAATCACCGATAGTATTTACCCTCGCGGTTAAATTATATCGGAGCGGCATTCTTATGTCAAACAGATATTGGCGGCCCGCGCATATTGCGGCGCGCCGGCGCCAGATTTACAACGCGCGGAGTTGACTTGTCCGGGATATGCTGGTATACTTTTATTAAGAGGGGGGATCGCGGTGGAGAGTGAAACCTTGCGGCAGATTCTTAGTGGAATCGACGCCTTGAAACAGGGTCAGGAAGATCTGAGGGCCGAGCTTAAGGCCGAGTTTAGGCAAGGTCAGGAAGACCTGAGGGCCGAGTTTAGGCAGGGTCAGGAAGACCTGAGGGCCGAGATTAGGCAGGGTCAGGAAGACCTGAGGGCTGAGCTTAAGCAGAGTCAGGAAGACCTGAGGGCTGAGCTTAAGCAGAGTCAGGAAGACCTGAGGGCTGAGCTTAAGCAGAGTCAGGAAG
>JAITVF010000084.1 GCA_031285945.1 Oscillospiraceae bacterium | reverse complement strand
AGGAACCCGTTTACGGAATCACCACGGGTTTTGGGGAGCTCAGCAAAATCTACATAGGCCCCGAGGAACGCGGGACCCTGCAACGGAATCTTATTTTGAGCCACTGCACCGGCGTGGGCGAGTTTCTTGAGCCCGAGGTTGTGAGGGCGGCAATCCTGCTGCGGGTTAACTCCCTTGGCGTGGGCTATTCGGGCATCAGGCTTTCTACGGTAGAAAAGCTTGTCGAGCTCCTCAACAGGGATATTTGCCCCGCTATTCCCTGCAAGGGCTCGGTTGGCTCAAGCGGGGACCTGGCGCCGCTCGCTCACATGGCGGCGGTTATTTTAGGCGAGGGCGAGGTGCTTGCCGGGGGCCGCGCAGTTCCCGCCCTGCCCGTTCTTAAGGCGGCGGGCTTTGAGCCTGTAAGCCTCGCCGGCAAGGAAGGCCTCGCCCTGATAAACGGTACCCAGATTATGACGGCCATCGCGGCCCTTTGCCTGTTCGACGCCGTTACCCTGATAAAATCCGCGGATATAGCGGCGGCGCTTTCTCTCGAAGCCCTGCGGGGTACGCGAACCGCGTTTGACCCGCGCATAGCGATGGTGCGCCCCCACAGGGGGCAGGCGGATACAGCGAGTAACATGCTTGCCCTGACCGAAGAGAGCGGGATCATAAAAAGCCACGAGCACTGCCTTAAGGTTCAGGACGCCTACTCTCTGCGCTGCGTCTCGCAGGTTCACGGCGCTTCCAGGGACGCTCTTCGCCGTACGCTGGAGGCGGTGGACGTTGAGATGAACGCGGTTACCGACAATCCGCTCGTTATGGCGGATACGGGCGAGATTATATCGGGCGGAAACTTTCACGGGCAGCCCATAGCCCTTGTGATGGATTACCTCAAGGTTGCCCTCGCGGAGCTTGGCAACATTTCCGAGCGGCGGCTCAGCCGGCTGGTAGACAACAACCTCAGCGATCTGCCCGCCTTTTTAACGGCTTTTCCCGGCGTAAACTCGGGCTATATGATCCCGCAGTATACGGCCGCCGCCCTGGTTTCGGAAAATAAGGTGCTTTGCCATCCCGCCTCGGCCGATTCTATTCCCACCTCGGCCAATCAGGAGGATCACGTCAGCATGGGGACTATAGGCGCGCGGCAGCTTAAGGAGATTTTGGAGAACGTGCGGTATGTTATTGCCATTGAGATAATGGCGGCGCTCCAGGGGATAGATTTTTGCGCGCCTCTTTTGCCGGGCAGGGGAACGGGCGCCGCTCACCGGTACCTGCGCTCGCTGGTGCCACATCTGGACGAGGATCGGATTCTGGCGCCAGATATCGAGATCATACGCGGCGCCATCGTGGACGGCTCCCTAGTGGCCAGAGTTGAGGAAAAAACAGGCGAGCTGCACTGTTAGTCACAGTGCAACGCCTTATTCGCGTTCTTTTACCGTTACAAAAACGCTCTCGCCAGGCTGTCTGTTAATTTTTGCCCTGATCTCCTTGCGGATACCTATAATGTAGCAGACCGAGCCGTCGGGGTTTTTTACCCCCATGTTGACAATGCTGCCCTCGTAGGGCTCGCCGTCAAAGGTTGCGCTTACCTTTACCCGGCCCTTGCCGAATTCCTTTCGTATATCAAAGGGCACCTCTACCCAGGCGGCGTCCTGGTCGGGCGCTTTTTGTATCACGGACGTAAACTGGTATGTTTTTTTATTCATGAGCGGCTCTCCTTTATCGGCTATAATTGCTTTTTAATCAATTTTTGCTTATTTCGCATATTTTACCATATAATGCGGGATAAAATCTACCGCGGCTTGATAAGCCTCGCGCCATTGGGCGTAAAGGACGTCTTTGTCGTACAATGTCGTAAATTGACAAATATCGTCTTCCATTTTGCCGCGTTTGGGTATATACTAATCAGGAACAAAAGTCGGGTTTTTAATCTCGGAGGTCTTTGGCGTGGTCTTTGCGAATTTAATCTTTCTCTATCTTTTTTTGCCGGCCAACTTTCTTTTGTATTTCCTGACAAAGAATCAGACTTACCGTAACGTGGTGCTTATTGCGTTTTCCCTCTTCTTTTACGCCTGGGGCGAGCCGGTTTGGATTGTCGCGCTGCTGTTTTCTGGCACGATTGACTATTTTCACGGCCTCTTTATTGAAAGGCATATGGGTAAAAAGATAGCCGTGCTGGGGGTAGTATCCTCCCTGGTGCTGAACCTGGGGCTTTTGTTTACATTCAAGTACAGCGGCTTCGCGGTCGAAAACCTCAACCTGCTTCTGGGAACCGGAATTCCCGTTCCCGGCTTTGCGTTGCCGATAGGCATAAGCTTCTACACCTTTCAGACCATATCCTACTCGGTAGACGTTTACCGCGGTAAGGTAAAGGCCCAGCACAGCTTTATGACCTTTTTGCTCTTCGTTTCCCTTTATCACCGTCTGGTGGCGGGGCCGATAGTCCGATACAGCGAGGTTGAGCACGAGATAGGTGAGGAAATCCCCACCTGGCAGGGTATGGGCGACGGTATCTCGCGATTTTGCGTCGGCCTGTTAAAAAAGGTCGCGGTCGCCAACTACGCGGGAAAGCTTCTGGGGCAGTATCTCGCGGGCAGCCTTTCGGAGCTTAGCCTTCCTGGGGCGTGGTTCGGGGCGCTTATGTTTTCAATTCAGCTTTACTACGATTTTTCGGGCTACTCCGACATGGCCCTGGGCCTGGGGCGGATGTTCGGCTGCCACTACTATGAAAACTTCAGCTACCCATATATCGCTAAATCGGCGACCGAGTTCTGGCGGAGATGGCATATATCCCTGGGGGGATTCTTCCGCGACTACGTTTATATCTCCCTGGGCGGGAACCGAAGGCTTGTGTATCGCAATATTTTTATCGTGTGGTTTTTAACGGGGCTGTGGCACGGAGCAAGCTGGAATTATATTCTGTGGGGGCTATATTACGGCCTCTTTCTTGCCATTGAGCGGCTCTTTTTGGGCGAGCTGCTTAAGAAGCTTCCCGCCTTTTTTTCTCACCTGTATCTTATTCTGATAACCCTTGTCGGCTGGACCGTCTTCTACTTTGAGGATCTGGGGAGCCTCGGCGAAGCTCTTGGCGTCATGTTCGGCTTTGCCGGAAGGCCCGTTAAAGATACCGGGCTCGGCATAGCCGTGACGAACAACATTTTCTGGCTTATCCTGGCGCTGGCGTTCTGCGCTCCGATACTGCCCTTGCTGAAAAGAAAGATTGCCGGCATAAAGAGTGCCCACGCCCGCGTGGCGGTACTCTACGGGCGGGCCGCCGTGAGCCTTGCCATTTTGCTTATATGCACCGCCATGCTGGTGGGGGAAAGCTACAACCCGTTCTTATACTTTAAGTTTTAAAGGCTTACGCGGGAGGCGAGTCAAAGTGCAAACAGCGCCTGTCATAACTCAGGAGAGAAGCAATGATTTTTCAACTCTCCCTGTACCAGAGGGGTATAGATTCAAAAAGCTTGAGAAGACGGCCTGCGTATTTCACACGCTGGCCTTTGTCTGCCTACTGCTTCTGCTGGGAATACTCTCCCTGACACTGGAAAAACCCGCCGAGTCGGCAGCGGAAAAGAGAACGCTTGCCGCAATGCCGGAGTTCAGCGTTCCCGCCCTTTTAGAGGGGGACTATGTACGCGATCTTGAGCTGCACTACGCCGACACCTTCCCCTTCAGGGATGGTTTTGTATCCTTTGCCGCTTGGGCGGAGGGCCTTCGCGGGATTCGCGTCGACGACGTTAAGATCTATGGCCCAAAGGCTCCGCAGGCGCCGGAGGAAGCACCCTCACGCGGGCCGGCTCCGCCCCCCTCCCGGCCCGAGAGCCCAACGGCCGCGCTGCAGCCGTCTGAGCGGGAGGAATCTTCACCGCCGCCCCAGAGCGAACCGGAGGAGATCATACGCGAGGCTGACGACGCGGCCTTTACCGGGGAGCAAAACGGTTCTGTATTCGTTTACAAGGGCCGGGGGATGCAGATGTTCGGCGGGAGCAGGGGAATGGCCGAGTGGTACGCCGGAGCTATAAGCGGCTACGCGAAAAGCTTTGGGGAGGGCGTTCAGGTTTACAACGTGGTAGCTCCCACGGCCATAGAATTTTTGCTGCCCGAGCGCTATCAGGATGTTACCAGCCCCCAGAAGCCGAATCTTGACATCATAGAGGAAGCCCTCGGCGATAGCGTACGCTGGGCGGACGCTTACGCCGCCATAGGCGCCCACGCCGACGAGTACGTGTACTTTAACGCCGACCATCACTGGACTGGCCTTGGCGCTTACTATGCCTACACGGCCTTTTGTGAGAGCGCGGGAATCGAGCCACTTTCGCTGGGAGACTACGAAACGCGCCGCCTCACCGACTTTTACGGAACCATGTACACCTATACGAACGACGCCCAGCTGGCCGCCGACTATGTCGACTACTATATCATGCCGGTGGAGGCGACGGCCGTTCGCTACGACAAGGGAGACCCCTATACCCCAAAGGAACACTCAGTCTGGGCCGAGTACGCCGTAAGCCCCAACAGCTATTCCGTATTCCTTCACGGGGACTATCCCCTTGTTCACATCAGCACAGAGGCGAATACCGGGCGCAAGGCCCTTATAGTAAAGGAGAGCTACGGCAACGCTTTTGCGCCCTTCCTAATCCCCCACTACGACGAGGTTTACGTGGTAGACCAGCGCTATTTCGAGCTCAACCTCAACGAGTTCGTAAAAGCCCAAGGGGTAGACGACGTGATATTCATCAATAATATTTTCGCCGCCAACACCGCCTACCATATCGAATGCATAGAGGGGCTGGGCTGGTAGCATGCAGTTATTAGTTATTAGCCGTTAGCGTATAAAAGCTTGGAGGTTTACTTTTTTGACGGTTGAAAAGCAGCTTGAGGCCATACTGGATAAGGTTCAGAAGCCCGCCCGCTATATAGGCGGCGAGCCGGGCAGCGTCGTAAAAAATCCGGCGGACGTATCTCTCCGCTTTGCCTTTTGCTTTCCCGATTTGTATGAAATAGGGATGAGCCATCTGGGCATGAAGATACTCTACTTCCTCAAAAACGGTATTCCCGATATCTGGTGCGAGAGGGTGTTCGCCCCCGCCGCCGATATGGAAGCGTTGATGCGGGAGAATAATATTCTCCTCTACGGCCTCGAGAGCCTGGAGCCGGTAAGGGACTTCGATTTTTTAGGCTTTTCGCTGCAATACGAGCTTTCCTACACAACGGTGCTCAATATGCTCGATCTGGCGGGACTGCCGGTCAGGGCGGCGGAGCGGACCGCTCTTTCGCCCATTGTAATGGCGGGCGGCCCCTGCGCCTGCAACCCCGAGCCGGTCGCCGACTTTGTCGATCTCTTTGTCCTTGGGGAGGGCGAGGAGGTCAACCTGGAGATGATACGCCTCTATCAGGAGGCTAAGAAAGCGGGCCTGTCCAAAGAGGAATACCTGCGCGGGGCGGCAAAAATCCCCGGGATATACGTCCCCTCCCTCTACGACATATTCTACAACCCGGACGGAACCGTAGCCGCCATAACGCCTAAGAAGGACGCGCCCCCCACCATAAAAAAGCGGATCATAAGGGATATGGATAAGGCGTATTTCCCCGACCGTTTTGTAGTGCCGTTTATAGATATAGTTCACGACCGCTCCATTCTCGAGGTGCAAAGGGGCTGTATCCGGGGCTGCCGATTTTGCCAGGCGGGCTTTATCTACCGCCCTATTCGGGACAAGTCACCCGAAACCCTCAACCGGGACGCGAAAAATCTTTCAAAGGCTACCGGCTACGACGAGATATCCCTGACCTCACTTTCCACCAGCGATTACACGGGGCTGGAGGAGCTTCTTGACGAGATGCTCCCCTGGACCAAAGAGGAGCGGATAAACCTCGCGCTGCCTTCCCTGCGTATAGACAGCTGCTCTGAGCGCCTTCTTGAGCAAATATCTGAGGTTCGCCGCTCGGGCCTTACCTTCGCGCCGGAGGCGGGAACCCAGCGGCTGCGCAACGCCATAAACAAGAACCTGACCGAGGAGGAAATACTGAGGACCTGCCTTAGCGCCTTCTCAAAGGGGTACACCTCGGTTAAGCTCTACTTTATGATGGGCCTGCCCACCGAGACTATGGAGGATATCGACGGGATTGCAGAGCTGGCCCAAAAGATTGTCGACAGCTTCTATCATATGGAGAACAAGCCTAAGGGCAAGGGGGTTCAGGTTAACCTGAGCGTGGCCTGCTTTGTCCCCAAGCCCTTTACTCCCTTCGAGTTTGAGCAGCAGGACGCGCCCGAGCTTCTTATGGAAAAGCAAAAGCGACTTATCGCGGCCATTAGAACAAAAAAGATAAACTTAAAGTACCACGATTCGGTAACAGGAATGCTCGAGGGCGTTCTCGCGAGGGGAGACAGAAGGCTCTGCGCCGTTATCGAGGAGGCCTGGCGGCAGGGAAGCCGTCTCGATGGCTGGGGCGAGCATTTTGACATGGCCCGCTGGGACAAAGCCTTCGAGGCTTCGGGGCTCGACCCCGCCTTTTACGTGAGACGCAAAAGAAGCTACGACGAGCTTATGCCCTGGTCACATATTGATTACGGAGTCTCGAGGCGTTTTCTTATAGCCGAGAACCAAAAAGCCTACGAGAGCAAAACCACGCCCCACTGCCGGGGGGAATGCTCCGGCTGCGGCGCGGCCGCGCTGTGGGAAGGGGAGGTTATGGCGCCATGCAGGAGGTAACCTTTCCCGTCAGGCTCTTTTATTCCAGAACGGGAAGAGCCCGGTACATCTCCCATCTCGACACCATGCGCGCCATGACAAGGGCATTTCGCCGCAGCGGCTTGCCCTTCTGGTATACCCAAGGCTTTAACCCCCACCTTTATCTTACATTTTTGCTCCCCCTCGCACTGGGAGTCGAAAGCCTCTGCGAGATGGTGGACTTTCGCTTTACGAAGGAAATCGGGCTCGGGGAGGCGGAAAGGATTCTTGCCGAATGCCTTCCCCCCGGATTTTCCGATGTGCGGGCCGCAAGGCCTGTTCTGGGGGCGGGGGACATAGCCTTTTCTGAATACGATATCTTTCTGGGATATCCCGAATCGGTAAGGGAAGCCGCAGCCAGAGCTCTTGAGAGCCTGTTTGACCGGCCCGCGATCGAGGTCGTAAAGAAGACCAAAAAGGGCGAGCGGCCAATAGACATAAAACCACATATGACCCTTATTGGCCGGCAGACTACGGGCGACGGACTTAGCCTCAGGCTCAGGCTCGCGGCTGGCAGCGACTTCAGCGTTTCGCCAAAGCTTCCCCTCGAGGCTCTTTACGCTGACGCCGGAGAGCCGGAACGGGTAAGAATTATACGCGCGCGGGTGCTGGATTCCCAGCTGCGTGATTTTGAGTAGTATAGGACGAATTGCTGATGCAATTTAAAAAGCGGACAAAATATCCTACGGGATCTTTGTCCGCTTTTCAAGCTGATCGCAACTATAAATCTGTTGCGCAAATAAAATGCTTTTAT
>JAITVF010000073.1 GCA_031285945.1 Oscillospiraceae bacterium | reverse complement strand
GCCATTGGCCATATAGTAAAACTATTCCACGATTAAAATAATTCTTTGCTATTGCGTCCCCCGGCAAAGGCGGGGGACGCAATAGAGTAATATTATAAAAGCATTTTAGTATAATAAGTTGAGTCTATGAACACAGCTTATAAAACAAAGCGCCCGCGGTATAAAGCGTAGTTTCAGAAATTGGGAAATTCCTTTACAATGGCGCGCTTATTTGTTATACTCTATTGGTTACCGCATTCCGAGTTTGGGGATAAGACGGCCCTCGGCCGCGCGTCACCGCCCTTTACACGGTTTGACGGAATATTTTACGAGGTGATAGCCAATGCTGCTCAAAGACCGGAAAAACGAAGTGATCGAAAGCAACCGCCTGCACGAAACCGATACCGGCTCCCCCGAGGTTCAGATCGCCATACTTTCAAGGCGTATCAGCGACCTGACCGAGCATCTTAAAATCCACAAGAAGGACCACCACAGCCGCCGCGGCCTCTTTATGATGATAGGTCAGCGCAGAGGCCTGCTCAATTATCTTCAGAAGAAGGACGTTGAGCGCTACCGCGCGATCATCGCAAAGCTTGGGCTGCGCAAGTAGCTTGTAGTTAATAGCCCATAGCCGTTGGCGATATTAAACGTAAGCTGACGGCTATGGGCTAAAGGCCAAAAACTACAGGCTGTAAGCTATCAACTATCCTGTCTTTTTCCCGTGTTATTTTAGCAGTAAATCGGGTGGGCGAAAGGCGTTTGCCCTTCGGATTCATTGCTAAAGAGCAGGGGAGCAAGGCGGCGACAAAATGGAGGTAATGAACCAGTGCCCGCTAATTTTCGCGTTTTTGAAACTACCTTTGCCGGCAAGCCAGTATCCTTTGAGGTAGGCAGAATGTGCGCCCTTTCCAACGGCTCCTGCCTTGTACGCTACGGCGACACCACCGTGCTGTGCAACGTGACCATGAGCGACAAGCCCAGGGACGGCATCGACTTCTTTCCCCTCTCGGTCGATTTTGAGGAGAAGCTCTACGCCGCCGGCAAAATCCCCGGCTCCTTCCTTAAAAGGGAGGGGAGGCCCAGTGATAAGGCCATTCTCGCCTCGCGCATGGTAGACCGCCCCATCCGCCCACTTTTTCCCAAGGATATGCGCAACGACGTTTCGGTCGTAATGACGGTTCTGTCCGTCAATCAGGATTTCCAGCCCGAGCTTGCGGGAATGCTGGGGACGAGCTTTGCCATAGCGATTTCCAATATCCCGTGGAACGGCCCCATCGCCGGGGTTAACGTGGGCTACCTGGACGGCGGGCTGATCCTTAACCCCGACGAAGCCGAGCGGGAAAAGAGCGAGATGCTGGTTACCGTTGTGGGCAACGGCGAAAAAATCTGCATGATCGAGGCCGCCGCAAACCAGGTGAGCGAAAAGGTCATGCTCGACGGAATTAAGCTCGCTCACGACGAAATCGTTAAGCTTGTCGACTTTATCAAGAACGTGCAGAGGGAAATCGGCAAGGAAAAGATTCCCTTTGAGCCTATAACGGTTCCCGCCGAGCTTTACGAGGGGATTAAGGACTTCGCGCTCGAGCGGGTTCGCCACGCCCTCGACACAGACGACAAAAATATCCGCGAGGCCCGGATGCTGCCCGTCACTCTTGAGGTTCACGAAAAATTCAGCCGGCTCTATCCCGACCAGTCGGGCCTTATCGACGAGGCCCTTTACAAGCTGCAAAAGTATGTGGTTCGCTCCTGGCTACTTGAGGGCAAGCGGGTGGACGGCCGCGGGATGGACGATATCAGGCCCCTTTCGGCCGAGGTGGGGCTTATTCCCAGGGTTCACGGCTCGGGCATGTTTACCAGAGGGCAAACCCAGGTTCTCACCATAGTAACCCTTGGCCCCATGAGCGACAGCCAGAAGATAGACGGCATCGACTCTGAGGAGCAGCGCCGCTATATGCACCAGTACAACTTCCCCTCCTACTCGGTGGGCGAAACAAGGCCCTCCAGGGGCCCCGGCCGCCGGGAAATAGGCCACGGGGCGCTAGCCTCAAAGGCGCTTGAGCCCGTGCTCCCCTCGGCGGTTGAGTTCCCCTACGCCATCCGCGCCGTTTCTGAGGTGCTTTCCTCCAACGGCTCCACCTCCCAGGGCTCGATCTGCGGCTCCACCCTGGCCCTTATGGACGCGGGCGTTCCCCTTAAGGCTCCCGTAGCCGGTATCTCCTGCGGCCTCATAACCGACGGCGACCGTTGGGATACCATGGTGGATATTCAGGGCGTAGAGGATTTTCACGGCGATATGGACTTTAAGGTGGGCGGCACGCACAACGGCATAACCGCCATACAGATGGATCTCAAAATCGACGGGCTCACCTTTGATATTATCGAAAACGCGCTGGAGAAATGCCGCAAGGCAAGGCTTTATATTCTAGATGAAATTATGCTCAGGGCTATTCCGACTCATAGGGAGGAGCTCTCGAAATACGCGCCTAAGATGCTTACCATCACCATTCACCCCGACAAGATCCGCGAGGTTATCGGCTCGGGCGGAAAGGTGATTCAGAAAATCTGCGCCGAATGCGACGTTAAGATCGATATTGAGGACGACGGCAGGGTTTATATCCTGGGCGCCGATATCGACAGCGCCCGCCGCGCTCTCTCAATAGTAAAGACCATAGCCGAGGATCCCGAGGTCGGCGCCATATACGCCGGCAAGGTAACAAGGCTTATGAACTTTGGCGCCTTTGTTGAAATCGCCCCCGGCAAGGAGGGGCTCGTTCACATCTCAAGGCTCGACGTTAACCGGGTGGAAAAGGTTGAGGACGTGGTCGAGGTGGGCAGCGAAATTCTTGTAAAGGTTACCGAGATTGATTCCCAGGGCCGCATAAACCTCTCGCGCAAGGACGCCCTGATAGCCATGGAGAAGAAAAAGGAGCAGTAAAGCAATTCTTGATTCCGGCTTTCCGTTAACAATGCCCTGCACCGCGCGGGAAGCGACGTTCTTGTCGCTTCCCGTTTTCGGCAGGATAGGCTATAATCAGGCAAGGAGTGAAAGCGCTGTGTTTATACGCACAAGAGGCCTTGTGCTGTTGGCCCTCTTTCTAATGATGGCGCTGGTTCTTACCGGCGCGGGCTCGGTCTGGGCCGATATCAGCGAGGAAAAAGAACACATAGCGGCCTGCGACCGCCTTGCCCTGACCCTTGCCCCCGCCGGCCTGATCCACGAGTACGTAAGGGGTTTTCTTGAGGAGGACGATATCCTGCTGAGGGCCCTTCACGCCGATAAAGCCGCAGGATATACCTTTGATTTTTCGTCCGACGACTGCTACCCCGTAGCGGTGATCTGGCCGCCCTCAAAAAGCGAGCCGCCCGCCGCGCCGGATTCGGGCGCGGTAAAATATCTGGCCGAGCTCGAATTCATTTACGAGGACGGCAGCCGCGAGATAAGAGAATACGACTTTGAGTTCCGGCGCTTTGCCGACGGCCGCTGGCAGATCGTAAGCCGCGGCTTCCCGGAAGAGTAACGGCAATCAGCATAACAAAACGGGGAGGCCGCAGGTGAAAAAAACCGTTATAGCGATTTTTGCGCTTTTTGCTATACTGTGCGGGCTTATTGTCCTGATTTTTCTGCTGCAAGGCGGGCGCGAGGAAGAGCCCCTACCCGAGGCGCTTGGCGACCTGCCCACGGTATTTGAGCTTGCGGCGCCGGTTGGCTCTATAGTAATAGAGCAGGCGGGCAAAGAGCCCTTTGAGCTGGAAAAGCTTTCAAGAGACGGCGAAGTGAGCGGCACACTTTCGGGTAGAGAGAGCCTGCCCGTTGATTACGCCAAATGCGCCGCCGTTTTACAGGCAGCGGTTAAGCTTCCATATATCAAAGCCGTAGTCGCAGAAGCCCAAGACTACTCCCCCTATGGCCTCGAGCCGCCTATTGCCAGGGTGAGCATCTCTTCGGAATCAAACGAATCGGTCACCCTGATTATCGGCGATATCGCACCCGACGGCACAGGGCGCTACCTGCGAAGGGAGGATAGCTCGGAGATCCTTCTGGTTCCGGTATATGCGCTGGACAATTATCTCCTTTCGGAATACGATTACTTAAGTCACACCCTTACGCCCCCGGCCGGAACGCCCCTTTATTTTGAGCGAATGACCCTTTCGGGCGGCGGCAGGGATGAAGAGGTCGTGATTATTGCGTCCGATCAAGAGGGCTATTTTGAGGTAGCCGCGCCGGTATCCCATCCGCTCGACCCTACCGGCGGATTTGCCGCCGTATCCGGCGTATTCTCTATGGGCTCGGGCAATATCGCAAGGATTGATATTACTGATGAGGATCTGATAGATTTTGGCCTTGATAATCCTTGGGCCTCTGTTGAGGTTGAGAGCGGTATCTCGGGCAATTTTACCGTTGTGGCTACAGAGCCCGACCGTGACGGCCATGTATTTCTTTACCGGGAGGGCGTTCCCGTACTATACACGGCGGAGGCTCAGGAGCTTGACTGGCTCGCCGTGAGCTGGCGGGAGCTTATAAGCGACACCGCCTGCGCGCCGCCGGTTGAAGCGCTTTCGGCCCTCAGGGTCTCGTGCGGGGAGCTTTTACTTTCCGCCTCACTTTACGGCGGGGAGAAAGACCTCACGGTCGCCTTAAACGGCGGGGCCCTTGGCGATGAGGCTCGTGACAACTTTATACGCTTTTACGAGACGCTGACGGCGGCCTCTTTTTTGGAGGAGGCGGAGGATTTTCAGCAAAATCGCGAGCCGTGGCTTGAGGCCCGTTATATATTAAGTAAGGGCGAGGAGCGTACCGTGCGCGTTTATAAAGGCCTGGAGGGCTTTCGCGACTATATAAAAGTGGATGAGGGAAGAGTGTTTTTGCTCTCAAAATCATACACCTCAAAGCTGGAAACGGCTCTTGAAAATATTTTGGAGGGCGCGATAGTACCGTCCTATATAGCAATTTAATTTAAATATCTGAAACAAAGTGTCGATATACTAAATATGGCATACAGTATGGATTATCGAAAAAGAGCAGTCGAGTAC
>JAITVF010000052.1 GCA_031285945.1 Oscillospiraceae bacterium | reverse complement strand
TATCTTAGGGAAAAAGGGCTCGGCGCCTTTGAATACCAATGCGGGCACGGCGTGAGGGTTTCGGAGGCGGTGGCAAAATCGCTGGGAAAAAGGGCGGAGGAGGCGGATGTGAAAATATCTCTTCACGCGCCCTATTATATTTCCTTAGCCTCGGCTGAAGAGGAAAAACGGCAAAACTCGGTCGTCTATATACTTCAGGCGGCCAGGGCCTGCAGGCTCATGGGCGGGAATCGGATAGTCGTCCACCCCGGAGGCGCGGGAAAGACAAGCCGCAAGGAGGCCGTGTCCCTTGCGCTGGAAACGCTTATGGCCGCGAGAAAACGCCTCGACGAGGAAAAGCTAGAGGGAATATTTATCTGCCCCGAGACTATGGGAAAGATAAACCAGCTCGGCGATCTTGAGGAAGTGATGACTCTCTGCAAAACGGACGAGCGGATGATTCCCTGCATAGATTTCGGGCACATGAACGCCCGCACGGGCGGAAGGGCGTCTGGCTACGAGGGGTTTTCAGAAATGCTTAACACCATTCACAATTCCCTTGGGGCCGAGCGGGGGAGTAGCTTTCACGTTCATTTTTCCAAGATCGAGTACACTCAGGCCGGGGGCGAAAAGCGCCACCTGACCTTTGCCGATACCGAATACGGCCCGGATTTCGCGCCGCTCGGCCTTCTTTTTAAAGAGCGGGGGCTTACTCCCACCGTTATCTGCGAGTCGTCGGGAACCCAGATAGAAGACGCCGCCGCAATGAAGGCGATGTACGAGGCGGCGGGTCTATAGTGGTCTGGCCGGTCAAACCACTAGGTATCCGGTAGTTCTTGCATAGGTCGCTCTACGATGTACATTAATCACACCTCGTTATTCTATTAAATGTGATTGTAACAAGCTTTTACTGCATTCTATGACTTATGTTAGCGCACATGGGGCATGTAGCCGTAATTTAGCTGCTAGCAGCGTTTTTGCGGAAGGCAGGAAGAACAATACTAGGGGCGATAACAGTGGGAAATTTGGATAGAAGCACGCAGCGTAGGGACTTTATTTTGAAGGAGAATATGCTCCATGTTATTTTTATAATTGCCATTCCCCAAGTAGCGACCATGCTTATAGATGCATTCTACAATATGGCAGACGCATATTTTGTCAGCCAAATCGGCGATGCCGCAATCTCGGCGGTGGGGGTGAACGACTCGCTGATGCACTGTATTCGAGCGATTTCCTTAGGATTCGGTGTTGGATCTGCCAGTTTTATCGCTCGAGCATTGGGCGCGAAGAGAGACGAAGATGCTTCTAGAGCAGCCATTACTACCCTGTTAACAGCAGTAGGGGCGCTGACTTTATTTGCGCTTCTGTGTTCATTTTCCCTCTTGCCCTTGGTCAATTTCTTGGGCGCAACCGACGCTGTTCGCCCGTACTCTATGGAGTACGCTCGCTGGATACTTATCTCTGCGCCGATTACGGCAGGAACCGTTTGCTTAAGTCAAATATTACGTTCGGAAGGGAACACGTTCTTTGCAATGATGGGTTCGGTCTCCGGATGTATTATCAATTTGGTCCTAGATCCAATTTTCATTTATACTCTGCGACTAGGCGTTGCGGGAGCGGCTATAGCCACCGGTATTTCAAAGTTGATTAGCCTAGGCATCCTCATAACGCCTTTTATATTACGCAAGACTGTCATCATACTACGTCTCGAACTTTTTACACCCACGAAAGTCATTTATGCAGAAATAGCCCGTATGGGCATCCCAACAATGCTGCGGGCGGGAGCGCTGAGTCTTGCCAACATTCTCACATATAATATGGCTGCCCGCTTTGGCGATGTTGCCTTGGCCGCCGTCTCGGTGGCTAACAAAAGCATACGCTTCGTCTCTGCCGCGGTGATGGGTTTTGGACAGGGATTCCAACCTGTGGCGGGATACAGCTGGGGGGCTAAGAAGTATAGCCGGGTTCTTCAGAGCCTGCGCTACACGCTAATCATTGGCGCAGTTATCGGCATAGTCTTGGGTACATTGTTGTGCATCTTTGCGCGCCAAGTTATGGAGCTCTTTTCCTCCGATTCTGCCATCATAGCGTTGGGAATTATTTTTATCCGAACCCAAAGCGTCGTTCTTGTACCACACGTGTGGGGTCAGATTCTTGCTTCTTTTTTCACGGCGCTGGGACTTTCGGTACGCGCCGGAATTTTGGGACTTTCTCGGCAGCTCTTTTCACTTGTCCCCAGCGTGCTAATCCTTTCATACCTCTTTGGAGAACTGGGTCTTGCTTATGCCCAAGCCACTGCAGATGTCATTACACTGACATTAGCTATTGTACTTACTATGCCGGTTGTTCGCCGGGTGCGTGCTTTGTACCAGGAACATGAAGCTGACACGGTTCATGCCGGATGTTGACTATTACAAGCATCTAGTGGTCTGCCCGGCCAGCACTTACAACTAATTTTCTACTGCCGCTCGCCGTCTGCTGCGTCATCGTCGTCACCGGGCGAAAGCCCGCTTTCCTTCTCTTCCTTGCGGATGGCGGCGGCAGCGAAAATGAGTTATCTTTTCTGTATGGTCAGATCACTAGTGGTTTATTACAAAAATACAAGGGGGATAATAAAAATGACAGCACTGGAAACCCTGATGCGGAACTTTCCCGCCGGGGGAGACGCCGCTATCGTAACGGGAGTATTTAACCGCCGGTATCTGACCGGGATGCAATCGTCGGCCGGGGCGCTTCTCTTTACAAGGGATAAGGCCCGATTTATTATCGACTCGCGTTATATCGAGCTGGCCAGGCGGACCGTTCCCTGCGAGGCCGTTCTGCAAGGCAAGCTTTACGGGCAGATCGCCGATTTTCTAAAGGAAGCCGGCGCGAGGACTCTGCTGGTGGAAAACGACGTCTGCACTCTTGAGGAGCTCTCGGCGTACAAAGAAAAGCTTTCCGGCGTTGAGATAAGCGAATCGGGCGCACTGTCAGAGCAGATATGGAAGCAACGCCGCGTTAAGACCGCAGCCGAGCTCAACGCCATGCGCCGCGCTCAGGAGGTAACCGATAAGGTGTTCGAGGCGATCATCGGCAAGATTGCCGCAGGGCGAACTGAACGGGAAATAGCGCTGGAGATGGAATTCATGGGCCGTAAAATGGGTATGGAGGGCGTGTCCTTTTCTTTTATAGTGGCGGGGGGAGCCAACTCCTCCATGCCACACGCGGTTCCGGGGGAATACGCGATCAAAAAGGGCGACCTTATTACCATGGACTTCGGCTTTGTGGCGGAGGGCTACTGCTCCGATATGACCAGAACGGTGGCGGTGGGGTATCCTTCCGAAAAGCAGAAGGAGGTCTATAGGACGGTGATCGGGGCGCAGGACGCGGCCTTTGCCAAGATAGCGCCGGGGGTTCCCTGCCGCGAGGTGGACGCGGCAGCCCGTTCGCTTATAGACGGCGGCTCTTACAGGGGCCTTTTCGGCCACGGGCTGGGTCACGGCCTCGGCCTGGAGGTTCACGAGAGCCCGCGATTTAACGAGGTCTCGGAGGCGACCCTTGAGATTGGCATGGCAATGTCGGTGGAGCCGGGGATATATATTCCCAAAGAGTTCGGAGTAAGGGTAGAGGATGTCGTATTCGTTACCCAGGAGGGCTTCGAGAATATCACGCGCAGCCCAAAAGAGCTGCTGATACTCTGAATGGGTCACTCAAAGCAGGGCGCCAGGACCGGTACGCGGCCCCAGGGCAGGTTAAGGGTTTGCAGCGCCACCTTTACGCCGTAGATTTCTTCGATAGCGGCGGGGGTAAGTATATCCTCGGGCTTGCCGCACATTGCGGCGACGCCGTTCTCAAGCACAAGCGCCCTGTGGCCGAATTGCAGGGCGTGCTCCGGGTTGTGGGTGGACAGAAGGACCAGGTACCCCTTATCTGCCAGCTGCCTTATTCTGCGCATTACCCTGAGCTGGTTGCCGTAGTCCAGATTGGCGGTGGGCTCATCCATAACCAGTATCCGGGATTTTTGCGCCAGAGCCCTCGCGATCATGGCGAGCTGACGCTCCCCGCCCGAGATTTCAGCGCAGCCCCGGTCTGAGAGATGGCTTATATTCATCAGCTCCAGCATCTCGGCGGCAAGCTCTCGTTCGGCCGCTCCGGGGCTGCCAAGGATTGAAAGCCGCGCGTTGGTACCCATAAGAACCGTTTCAAATACCGAATAGTTAAAGGCCGGGGCGCTTGCTTGGGGAATATAAGCGACTCGCCTGGCTATTTCGCCCGCGGAAAGCCCGCGGCGCTCATCCCCGTCTATAAGGATATCCCCGGAGTAGCCCCCGAGAAGCCCCAAAAGGCAGCGAAACAGCGTGGTTTTACCCGCGCCGTTTTCGCCAAGCAGGCAAACGCATTCTCCTGCGTTGGCTGAGAAGTCTACGCCCTTTAAGACCTCGTGGTTTTTGTAGGCGAATCGCAGGCCGCTTACCTTAAGAGTCATATCCGGTTCCCCCTGTCGAGTATAAGGTAAAGGAAGAAGGGCGCGCCGATAAAGGCGGTGAGGATGCCGATAGGTATCTCGGAGGTGGTTATTGAGCGGGCGACATTATCAACCAGCATAAGAAAGCTTGCGCCCATCAGCATAGAAACGGGCATGGCCGTGCGGTAATCGTTGCCAACGAGCATTCTTGTAAAATGGGGGATAACAAGCCCCACCCAGCCGATTGTGCCGCTTATGGAAACACAGGCGGCCGATACAAGAGTGGCCGCAGCCACGATTAGCGTGCGTATAAGCCGTATGTTTACTCCCATCGAGCGGGCCTCGTCCTCCCCCATGGCCAGCAGGTTGAGCTTCCAGCTCAGGATAAGCAATGTCAGCATACCGCCGATAACGGGAAAGCATGCCCACAAAATATCTCTCATTGTCAGGGTGACGAAGCTGCCGAAGAGCCAGTAGGTGATAAGCGGCAGGGTGTTTTCCGGGTCGGCCACAAGCTTTACCAGGGAAATCGCCGAGTTAAACAGGGTGCTGATCATCATTCCGGCCAGTACCATGCCCAGCGTCTGATTCTGGCGAACTCTTGTGCTGATGAGATAAGCGACCCCGACCGAGGCTATTCCGCAGACAAAGGCGTTTACCGTAACCATTGTGCCACTGAGCCCCAGAAAGAGGGAAATAGCCGCGCCAAACCCGGCGCCGTTGGTGGCG
>JAITVF010000018.1 GCA_031285945.1 Oscillospiraceae bacterium | reverse complement strand
GAAAACACAGCATAATGCCGTAGCTGTAAAAAGCAATTATTATTAAATCAGTGGTTGCTTAGAAATCAGGAATCGGGAATTAGCAAGAAGAAGGGCACTGCAGGGGCGAACTGCTTATGCTGACCGTGGACAGACTACCACACGGACAGGCTAAGGGGTAGCATACATTAAGGCGGTTATAAAAGTCAGTCGGGTTTTGGCGGTCTTCGCTTTCTTTTTTGCTTTACCGGCTTGAGCCAGAGGGCGCACAGCGGCGGGACGATCAGCTCCATGCTCTGGGGAAAGCCGTGAAAGGGAATCTCCTCGCAAGGGATTTCGTCCTCCTGCCGGTAGAGCCCGCCGCCGCCGAATTCCACGTCGTCGGAGCAGAGAACCCGGCGATACCCCACCGCGTCGTTGAGCCCCACACGGTAACGTGGCCTCGCGACCGGGGCAAAATTGCAGACCACTATAAGCTCGGCGCCTCCCTCGTCGATCCGGCGAAAGACCACGATGTTCTGCCCCGCGTCGTCGGGAACGATCCATGAAAAGCCCTCCCACGAGTCCTCCACCTGCCAGAGACAGGAATTGTCTTTATAGAAGTGGTTTAGGGTCCTTACGTAAGTCTTGAACTTACGGTGGCTTTCGTATTCCAGAAGCATCCAGTCGAGTTCCTTTTTGTAATCCCACTCGATAAACTGCGCAATCTCGCTGCCCATAAACAAAAGCTTCTTGCCGGGGTGAGACATCATATACCCCAGAAAAGCCCTGGCTCCCGCAAACTTTTCATCATAGGTTCCCGGCATCTTGGAGACAAGTGAGCATTTTCCGTGGACCGTTTCGTCGTGGGATATGGGCAGTATATAATTCTCAGAAAAGGCGTAAAACATCGAAAAGGTCAGCTTGTCGTGGTTGTATGCCCTGAAAATGGGGTCGAGGGAATTATAGTGGAGCATATCGTTCATCCAGCCCATATTCCACTTGAAGTTGAAGCCGAGCCCCCCGGCGTAGGGAGGCCTCGTCACCAGGGGCCACGCGGTAGATTCCTCGGCAATGAGGGCTACGTCGGGGTAAGAGGTCAGTACGGCGGAGTTGAGCTTTTGCAGAAAATCTACCGCCTCAAGGTTTTCGCGGCCTCCGTAAACGTTGGGCAGCCACTCGCTGCGGTCGTAGTCGAGGTAGAGCATAGAGGCAACGGCGTCCAGCCTCAGCCCGTCGATATGGTACCGCTCGATCCAGAAGAGGGCGCTGGAGATCAAAAAGCTGCGAACCTGCGGCTTTGAGTAGTCAAATACCATGGTGCCCCAGCCCCGGTGCTCGCCCTTTCTTGGATCGGCGTACTCGTAGCAGGGGCCGCCGTCAAAGGCGTAGAGCCCGTGAGCGTCCCTGGGGAAGTGGGAGGGCACCCAGTCCATCAAAACGCCGATCCCAGCCTTGTGCATGGTGTTAACAAAGGCCATAAACTGCTGAGGCGTACCGTAACGGGAGGTGGGGGCAAAAAAGCCGGTGACCTGGTAACCCCAGGAGCCGTCGTAGGGATATTCGGTTACCGGCATGATCTCGACATGGGTGTAGCCCATGTCGGCCACATATTCCGCAAGCTCAAGGGCAAGCTTTTCGTAGTCGAAGGGATTGCCGTCGGGATAGCGCCGCCAGGAGCCGGGATGCACCTCGTAGATATTCATCGGCTCCTCAAGAAGCCGGCGTCCTCCGCGTTTTTTAAGCCACTGCCTGTCCGCCCAGCGGTATTCGGGCAGCTCGAGTATTCTGGAAGCGTTGGCGGGCGCGGTCTCGAAGTGTAGCGCGAAGGGATCCGATTTAAGCACCACCCCGCCGTCTATCCCCGTGACCGAGTATTTATAGATGGAATAAGGAGTCGCCCCCGCCACAAAGCACTCCCATACGCCGTACGGCTCGAGAAGCCGGCAGGGATTTTTAAGGGGGTTCCAGTCGTTAAAATCCCCAACCACCGAAACGGCCCGCGCGCGGGGAGCCCAGACGCGGAACCACACGCCCGATTTTTCGCGTCGGACGGCGGCGTGATTCCCCAGCAATTCCCACAGCCGGGCGTTTTCCCCTTTTAAAAAGGCGTCGAGCTGCTGCGTCAGCAGTTTTGTCATCGACACGCAAACCCCCTTGTTTGGGCGGCATAATATTTCAATTCGCCCTAATATAGTTTTCCGCATTACGACATAATCATTTTACCAATTTTAAGAAACTGTTACAAGAGATATTTGTATTTTGTCATAAATAAAGCAACAGCCCTGAAGCGGGCAGATTGCGCTGCGGCTTCAGGGCTTGTTTTTTAGCTCTGCCAGACAGTTGGCGCAGATGTTTTTGCCTTTGTGAACGCTCACATTTTCCGCTTCACCACAAAAAATACAGCTGGGCTCGTATTTTTGGAGCATTATGTAGCTTCCGTCCACAAAGATTTCCAGAGAATCACGTTCGCTGATGTCTAAGACCTTCCGCAGCTCTCGTGGCAACACTATTCGTCCCAAATCGTCAACCTTCCGCACAATTCCGGTAGATTTCACACGGATTCCCCTTTCAAAAGCCAATAAATGGATAATTTTTCCGTTATTTGTCATTATAGCTCATGCTTCGCAATTTGTCAAACAAAAAATCACTCGAATCAGCTCGAAGTTTTCGGCTTGAACTTTCCGCCGGGATTGTGATATCATTAATAGCGACGTGATGCCAATTCGTAACAGCAAATAAGCACTTCTGATGCGGATTGACGTGAGTGTGTATTCATGCCGTGGGAGGGCGACTTATGCGGACAAAACCGGCACTTTTGCTTGTGGCCCTTATCCTGCTTGCATCCTGCTCGGCCGGCGGACCGGAGCAGGTCTTTGCCCCCGCCCCGGAAACTTCCCTCCCGCTGGGGGATGAGGATATTCCGCCGCCGGTTCTCCCCGCGCCTTCGCGGCCTGAGCAAGCGCCTTCCGAGCTTGGGGAGGCGCCCGAGCCCCCTCAGAAGAGTGAAGAGCCGCCGCCCACTCCCGAGGAAATCTTTGAGGAGCGGCTCGCCAACGTTTACTGGCAGATCGAGGGCACGACCGACCCGGAGCAGGTTATCACGGGGTATCTCGCGTTGCAGAATCTTTCTTATTACTCCTTGCGAGAGGTTGATCTGCGCGTTGTTCTGGATATGAACGAATTCCCTAGCTATAATGAGGAGCGCTGGTTCAACAATCTGGTGCAGCGCCGCCGCCTGCTTGCCCAGACGGGCTACTGCTATGTAAACACCGAGCCTCTTGATTACCGGCTTAAGATAATAAGCGAGGAAGAGCTTGCCGATGAGCGGATGGACTACTGGCGGGGCCAGACCCGGGAAGCTCTTCCGGGAGAGGTATATATCCATTTTGTCGTCGAGGGGGAGCCGGGGGAGGGATATTCGCCCCTTCTTGCCGTAAACGCCCAGCACACCGTGCGGATGGCTCCGAACGAGGATGGCGTATGGAAGATAAACATGCACTATTTTCCCGGGGCCGCGCGCAAGTATATATTTACCGACGCCCTCGGTTACCGGGACGACGGGGAGGTTCTCGCCGAGCTTGAGGCCGAATTCGCGTTCGCCGGGGAATCGAACCCCATGCGTATTCCAAACGGCGCCGCTACCTATGATCCATATCTCGCGGCGGACTATGCCCTGGCCTTTACCGAAGGCCGCAACGAAGCCTTTTACAGGGTCGACGACTGGAGCGGAAACTGCCAGAACTTTGTTTCGCAGTGTATACTCTATGGCTTTGGCGGGGGGGAACCCTTCGACGAGCCTCTGACTCGCTATATGGACGGCGAGTGGTTTTCGGGCGGCGGCGGGGGCTCGTTTGCTTGGGAAAATGTCGATTACTTTTGGGAGTATGCGGTCTCCGGCCAATATCTCGTCTGCGGTGAGCCGGGGGGAGCGGCCGATCTGCGCTTGGGGGACATAATACAAACGCGCACGGCCTATACCCACCGGGATGACGACAGCGAAAACTACAACCACACCCTGCTTGTAATG
>JAITVF010000004.1 GCA_031285945.1 Oscillospiraceae bacterium | reverse complement strand
ATTGCTTGGCGCAGGGAACATCAGGCAATTGCCATGTGGTTTCATTGGAATAAATCTGCTTTACAACTGTAATACTAGTCTAAGTCCTTTTTTGCGAGCGTTTTTAGACAACAGGGTATGGCGACCATGTTTGCGCGCTATAACGAAGCCAAGCTACTACGATCCGAAGCTGAACCCTGGGTGCCGCTCGCCTGCTGCGCGCGCTCCTGTAGCCGCGGGAACACGCCGTACAGCCATGCGATGTCCTTTTGAATCGCCTGCTTATCCCTGCGCAGATACGCGCCGATATTCAGGTTTTCCAAAACGGTAAGGCAAAGAACGCCGCGCCGCAGCGGGAGCCAAAAAGCATAAAAAAACCGTCACTCTTTTGCGACGGTTTTATAAATCTTATAATGCTACTGAGCGCTTATTTTATAAAGCTAACCTGAGAAGAAATTTCCTTATAAACTTCGTCTTTCCTTTGATTAAAGATAACTTTATTTTTCTCAAAAAGATTATTGCCCTGTGCGTCAATAGAAACAATCAGCGGCCCAAACTCTTTAACCCGACATACCCAAAGTGTTTCCGGCATCCCAAGGTCGCGCCATTCAGCCTGTTCGATTTCCTCGACCTGAGTGGCGGCAAGAACCGCGCAACCGGCTGGAAAAACAACGTGCAGAGCCTTTTGTTCCTTGCAGGCGGCTTCCGTATCGAAACCCATACCGCCCTTTCCTACAATAAGCTTCACGCCGGTTTGCTCTACAAATTCCTTTTCAAACTTCTCCATACGCATAGACGTAGTCGGACCGACTGATACCATTTCAAACTTTCCGCCGTCCAGCGGCCGCACAATAGGACCCGCGTGGAAAATTGCGCCGCCCTTAAGATCTACGGGAAGCTCCATTTTATGCTCTATCAAGCGGCGGTGGGCAACGTCGCGGCAAGTAACCAAGCGCCCGGTTAAGTAAATAACGTCACCGATTTTTATGTCCTGCAAATCCTCCGCTTTTATCGGCGTTGTTAATATCTTCTTTCCCATTACAGAACAGCCTCCTTATGCGTGGTAATCGTATAATTCAGTTGGCGGTCAAAGTTGATATGACCTCTTCTGTGAGACCAGCAGCCCACGTTTACGGCGACGCCTATCGTGGACGGATGGCGAGCCGTATTCTCAATATTAACTCCCATTACCGAATAGTTGCCGGACATTCCCTGCGGTCCGAGGCCAATTTTGTTTATGCCGCCCTCCAGCAGTTTTTCAAGTTTTGCGGCCCGTTCGTTGGGGTTAGAGGAACCTATCGGGCGCATCAAAGCCTTTTTGGAAAGCAGCGCCGCCGTTTCCACAGAAGTCGCCACTCCTACGCCTACCAGCAGCGGAGGGCAAGCGTTCAAACCGTAGCTGGTCATAACGTCCAGCACAAATTGCGTGACGCCTTCGTAACCCGCTCCGGGCATAAGCACCATAGCTTTTCCCGGCAAAGTGCATCCGCCTCCGGCCATGTATACGTCGATTCCAACGCTGTCGCTTTCAGGAATAATTTCCCAAAATATACTAGGCGTACCCTTGCCGGTATTTTTGCCGGTATTGTACTCGTCAAAAGTTTCCACGCTGTTGTGGCGCAAAGGCGCGATTTTAGTTGCTTCCAATACCGCATCCGTAAGTATTTTTTCAAGTTCTCCCATAAGTGGAAATAAAACTCCGCATTTCACAAAAAACTGCAGTACGCCGGTGTCCTGACAGCAGGGACGGTTTAGTTCCTCGGCCAGCCGTTGGTTTTCAAACATAGTATCATAGATTGTTTTTGAGAGATCGCTTGTTTCCTTGCCGCGCAATTCCAACAACTTTTGCTCTACGTCGTCCGGCAGTTTTTTCCCGACAAAAGCGACAAATTTGCTCATATCGCCTGTCATTTTTTGAACGGACTGTCCTTTGTTCATGAAATGATCCTCCTTTTACCTATTATATTTTAATAGTAAATTTATCAGTTTGGGTAAAGCTGACAATAAGCGCAAAAACCATTAGCGGAAGCCCCGCTTTCGTATAATCGCGGAATTTATATCCGCCCGGCGAAAGAAACATTGTATTGACCAGCATTCCTATAGGAGTCGCGTAAACCATCGCTTATCCCCAGCCTGAGGCTGGGGATAAGCGATGGTTTACTGTATTCTTAATTCTTATCGGTCTCGCAAGCTCACTCCACGCTTAGGATATAATAGTAGACCGGCTGGCCGCCGTTTATAAGGGCAAGCTCTACCGAATCTGGAAGGCGTTGGCGGATAGCGGCCTCGGCCTCGGCGGCCTGTTCGTCGTTAATATCCTCGCCGTATATAAGGGTCACAAAGCCCGAATCCTTCTTTATCATAGCCTTGGCAAGTCGTGCCACGGCCTTGTTTGGATCCTTCTCAACGAATGAGAGCCTGCCGTTTTCCAGTGCGAGAATCTCGTTCTTTTTGATTTTGTGGCCATCAAAGCTTGAATCCCTTGCCGCAAAGGTGACTTGGCCTGTCCCTACCCTTTCGGCGGCCTTTACCATACTGAGCTGGTTTTCGGTGAGGGAAAGCTCGGGGGCAAAGGCCAGCATTGCGGCAAGGCCCTGCGGAACGGTTTTGGTGGGCAGCACCCAAACGCCCCGGTCAGCAAGCTTTACGGTCTGCTCCGCCGTCATGATAATATTTTTGTTATTCGGCAGAACGATCACCGTTTTCGCGGGGGTTGCGTGAATGGCCTCCAGAATATTATCTGTAGAAGGATTCATGGTCTGGCCGCCGCTGACCACGTTGAGTACCCCCAGATCCTTAAAGAGCGTTCTAACGCCCTCCCCCGCCGCGACCGCCACAAAGCCGATCTCGTTGCTGGGGTCAACCGGCTTGTAGGGGAACCCGGAGCCTGGGCGCTTTTGGGCCGTGGCCTTGCGGTTTACTGCATGCTGCTCGCGCATGTTTTCTATTTTAATTTTGGTGAGGCTTCCATGCTCCAAAGCCTTTTGCAGAGCGTTTCCGGGGGTGTCGGTGTGGACGTGACATTTTATAATATCGTCGCCGTCCACCACCACGGCGCTATCACCGATGCCTTCTAGAAAGCCGCGAAGAGAAAGCGCATCGGCCCTTTGCATGTCTTTTATTACTATGAACTCGGTGCAATAGGTAAAGGTTATTTCGCCTTCGTAATATCCTGCGGCGTTGCGCTCGTCGGGTATATCGGCAGGCTCGGTCTGTGCTTTTTCCTCTTCGTCGTCACCGGTTTCCCTTCCCGAAAAGACCGCGCCCATCGCCCGGTAGATATATACGAGCCCCTGACCTCCGGCGTCCACCACGCCCGCCTTTTTGAGAACGTCGAGGAGCTCGGGGGTGCGCTCAAGGCTTGCCTGCGCCTCGTCGGCCACCGCCTCCCAAAGGAGATCCGGCGGGATGTCGGGCAGTTCTGCCACAAGCGCCGCCGCCGCCGCCGCGCTTTCGCGGGCAACGGTCAGGATTGTGCCCTCGGTGGGCTTCATAACAGCCTTGTAGGCGGCTTCCACCCCTTGCTCGAGAGCGTCGGCCATGTCGGCCGACGAGGCGCTCTCCCTCCCGGCCAAGCTCTTTGCAAAGCCCCGGAAAAGAAGGGACAGGATAACGCCCGAGTTGCCCCTCGCGCCCCAAAGAAGAGCCTGAGCCACCGTCTGGGCCACCTCGCCCACCCCCGCCGAGTCGGCCAGGCCGGCAAGCTCTATTTTAGCGGCGCCCATTGTCATGGACATATTGGTGCCTGTATCCCCGTCTGGCACCGGAAAAACGTTTAGCCCGTCAACCTCCCTGCGGTGCGCGCCAATACTGACGGCCGCGCTGAGAAGAGATTTTCTCAGCGTATTCCCCGTTATCACAGTTGATCTACTCCCCTGCACAATCTATTGGTGGTTGGTATTAATGCACCTTCATGTCCGCAACATATACGTTGACGTGGGACACCGCAAGACCACAGGCGTTTTCGACTGTGTAGGTGACCTTGCTGACAATGCTCTTGACTATGGCGGCTATGTTTACGCCATAGGTAACGGTAATATGCAGATCAATAACCAGCTCCCTGCCGGTACTGCGCACCCTAACGCCCTTATCGGCGGTATCCCTTCCCGAGATGAGAGAGCGCAGCCCCTGAGACGTGGTCGAGTTGACAAGCCCCGAAACCCCGAAGCACTCTGATACCACATGCCCGATGAGATTGGCGAAATATGAGTTGGAAACAGTTATGGTCCCCAAGTGATTCTCGATGCGAATCATATAGAATTCCCTCCCCCGCGGTAAATCGCCGCGTAAAATTTATTCCTGCGCTTAATAATCATATCCTGTCTGCTACAAAAAGAGATACGGGGCAATTTTCGAAAGAGTGGCAACGCCTATGCCGCTTACCTCGGTGAGCTGCCCCAGCTCCGAGAAAGCGCCGCCCAGCTCGTTCCTGTAGGCGATTATTCTTCCCGCGAGCGCCTCGCCAATACCCGGAACAAAGATAAGCTCCTCGAATGTGGCGGCGTTGAGGTCAAGTGGAAACTCAACCTCAATGTCCGGCCCTTCCTCCGGATAGTCTTCCCCGGAGATTTCCTCATAACCGTATGGGCGGCGGAGCTCTTCTTCCGACTGCGAAACCTCCGGCTCCGGCAGCCTGTAGCCGACCGCGACCGCAAATGAGGAGCGGCGCAGCCCAAAATCGCAGATAGCCATCATCACTACGGCCACTAACGCAATCACAAGCAGTACATTATACGGCAAATGTCTTTTGTCCATGCCCTTTCCCCCGCTGCTACCGGTGCTTTTGCAATTATTATGCCATAGTAGCGAAGCGAATATGGTATAATTGCGCATTCAAAGGCGGTTGCCGCCCGCAGGCGGCGAGCCGTTGCGCATAAAATATAATAATCGCGCCCCTTGCGATTATTATGCCATCTTTACACGGCATAACCGGCCGTCTTCGGCGGTTGCCTACGCAGAGGCGGGCCGTATAGGGCTGTCTTGTTTAGTATACCACATATTGTCAATATTGTCAGGAAAATAAACAGCCTTGCCCGGTCTTTTCACAGAAGCCTCTTTGTGATACAATCATCCCGTGTATATAGCAGCCATTGAGGGGATGAGAAAATATGAGCGCCGTGGGTATGTCACCGCTTATAGCCATAACAGGAACCAACGCTTCGGGAAAAAGCTCGGTTGGAATCGCTCTTGCTAGGCGCTTTGGCGGCGAAATCATGAGCGCCGATTCCCGGCAGGTTTACCGGGGGTTTGATCTTTGCAGCGGCAAGGTTTCGGGTGAGGAGCGATCCGCCGTTCCCCATCATCTTTTGGATCTCGTGAACGTAGGCGAGCCTTGGTCGGTCATGGACTGGCAGAAGGCGGCCTATGCCTGCCTTGACGGCATTGTCTTGCGTAAACGCCCCCCCTTCCTTGTAGGAGGAACGGGGCTATACGCCGACGCCCTGGTGAAGGGTTACTCCTTTGACGAAACTCCGCCCGACCTCAAGCTTCGCGCCGAGTTGAGCGGCCTTTCCATCGGGGAGCTGCGGCGGCGGGCCGAGCTTGCGGGCGCCGATTTGAACGCGCTCGGCCCCTCCGAGGGCAGTAACCCCAGAAGGCTTATCCGCATTTTGGAGCGGTCGGCGGGCGGCTCTTATGCCGCGCCTGAGAACAAGCCGCGTGTAAAAGCGCTTGAACTGGGCGTTACCTGGCCCCCGGAGATTCTCGCCAAACGAATCGGCGAGCGCCTTGAGGCCCGTGTAAGAGAAGGGATGATCGGCGAGGTGGAGGCTTACCTCAGGCAGGGCGGAAGCCCCGCGCACATGCGGGAGCTGGGCCTTGAGTTCCGCTTTATAAGCCGGTATCTCTCGGGGGGATTCTCGTCTCTGGGGGAGTTTAAGGCGGCGCTGGCAACCGCTATCAGGCAGTTCGCCAAGAGGCAGACAACGTGGTTTCGCCGTAACCGGAATATTGTCTGGCTCGACATGTCCGGCGATTACCTCAAGGAAGCGGAGGGGCTCGCGGAGAAATTTCTTGCGCAATATTATGCAACTTGAACAAGCCTTGGTATTTACAATCTTTCCGCCCGGGTGTACACTTAAAAACATGGGGAGTTTTTCTTCACCGCGGTTAGCGCCGCGGGAGTATAAGCGGGAGGATGCCATATGAGAATTTATAAAACGCGCGACTATAAGGAGCTGAGCCGCAAGGCGGCCGATATCATTGCCGCTCAGGTTATACTTAACCCCGAAAGCGTGCTGGGCCTTGCCACCGGCTCAAGCCCGGTCGGCGCTTACCGGGAGCTGATAGAGCGCTGCAAAAGCGGATCTCTTGATTTCTCGGCCGTTACCACCGTCAACCTGGATGAGTACGCGGGCCTCGGGCCGGAGCACCCTCAGAGCTACCGCCGCTTTATGCGGGAGAATCTCTTTGACCATGTAAACATAAAGCCCGAAAATACCTACCTGCCCGACGGGCTTGCCGCCGACCCGCAAGCCGAGTGCGACCGTTACGAGGCCCTGCTCAGTAAAACCGGAGGGATAGATCTGCAGCTTTTAGGTCTCGGGCACAACGGCCATATAGGCTTTAACGAGCCGGATGGCGCCTTCCCCCCGCGCACCAATTATGTGGCCCTTACACAAAGCACCATCGACGCCAACAAGCGCTTTTTCGAGAGCGAGTCCGAGGTTCCCCGCCACGCCTTCACCATGGGTATCGGATCAATCATGCGCGCCCGCCATATTCTTATAATTGTATCGGGTAAGGAGAAAGCGGGCATTGTAAAAGAGGTCTTTTCGGGGCCTGTGACCCCAAAGGTTCCCGGCTCTGCTTTACAGCTACATAATAACGTAACGCTGGTAGGGGACGACGCGGCCCTGTCGGCGCTTTGATAAGACGGCATAAATAGCTATCCCCCCGCCCAAAGGCGGGGGGATAGCTATTTGCTAACACTGCCTGACAAGATATTTATTGAGTTTTTCAAGAATTTCATCCATATTCAGCGGCTTGCCCAGGTGATCGTTCATCCCGGCGTCAAGGCATTTTTCTACGTCTTCACGAAAAACATTCGCGGTCATGGCTACAATCGGAATCGTTTTGGCGCGTTCCACATTTAGCCCGCGAATTCTTCGCGTCGCCTCGTATCCGTCCATTTCCGGCATTTGTATGTCCATAAATATAAGGTCGTAGCTATCGGGGTTCTCAGTGAATATCCGCAGCGCCATAGAGCCGTTCTCGGCGGTATCTACCCTTATTCCCACCGGCTCGAGAATGGCGGTCGCAATCTCGCGGTTAATCTCCATATCCTCGACAAGAAGCACCCTGAAGCCCTTAAATATAGCTACGGCTCCGGGCGTTTCAGGACTTGAGCCCGGATTCGGATCTTCGTTTTTGCCCCGCTTAACCTTTATTGTAAATAAAAACTTTGAACCCTTTCCCAGTTCTGATTCCACCCATATCTCGCCGCCCATCAGATGTACGATATGCTTTGAGATCGCCAGCCCCAGGCCTGTTCCGCCAAATTTACGCGACGTATTGTTTTCAGCCTGTTCAAATGGGCGAAAGAGCTTTAGCTGCTGTTCCTCGCTTATTCCGATTCCCGTATCGGTTACGGCTATCTGTATGGTGATTATTCCGTTTTCTTCTTTTATCAACTGAGCGCTTAAATATATATTCCCGTTTTCCGGAGTAAACTTTATGGCGTTTGACAAAAGATTTATGATCACCTGCGAGAGCCTTTGCTCGTCGCACAGTATAACCTCGGGTATCCTGCTGTCGGCAATAAAGCTAAGGCTGTGATTCTTCACGCTTACGCCAAAGCCTGTGATATCCGTTACCTTGCGGAGCATTTTTTCGAACCTGAACTCGGTAAGGGACAGCTCCAGCTTGCTTGCTTCAATTTTTGACATATCCAATATATCATTTATAACGCCTAAAAGATGAATTGAGGCTTCTTCTATTCTGTTCAGGGCGTAATTCTTTTTTTCTATATCCTCGGCGTTTTTTCCTATAAATATCATACCGATAATAGCGTTTATAGGGGTTCTTATTTCATGACTCATATTTGCGAGAAATTCGCTTTTAGCCATGCTTGCCTGCTCAGCCTTGTTTTTCTCCTGCGCAAACAGGTTTTTCTGGAATTTTATAACCAGGCTCAAACCAACTCCGGCAAAGACAAAGCTTATGGCAATGTCAAAATATCGCAGGTAATCAGAGTCGAATGCCTGCACAAGCTTTATCTCGCGAAATCTGTCGTAATAGTCGACAATTATGCAGGCCGTTACTACCACCAAATATACGCTTAACGTTACTATGCCGGTCTTGCCGTCCAGAAGAAGCCATATTATAACCGCTCCAAAGACCATATACAGGGTCATTCCGCCTGAAACGCCGTTGTTTGTAAAATAAAGATACGGGAAAACAACCATGGCCACAATAAGAACAAAAGCGAGAGACCAGTCGCGATAATTCCTTGTTTTGTTAGCAAAAAAAACTATAATAAGCGTGGTAATAAGTAAAATGATTAGAGTAACCTTTGATTCATAGGACGTAAAGCAATTTAAAAAAATAAACATCAGGCAAATGCCTGTCAGTATATTAAAAAGCTTACCTTCTGTAGGAATATCCTCAGAGGTAGTATAATAAAGCATTGCTTTTTTTGCCTTTTTAATAATTTTCATATTTGATTCCTCTGATCGTGTGTGTTTCGCGCGCTATAGCCTGCGGCTGATTTCTTCTCCGGTTTTGATAAGGTGACGGGAAATGGCAATCCGGCTCTCGGGCGACATTCTTGATGATGGGCCCGAGACGCTGATCGCGCCCGCCGGCTTCCCCATGGAATCAACTATGGCCACCCCGATGCAGACAAGCCCGTATTCGAGCTCTTGATTGTCAACCGCAAACCCGCGTGCCCGTATTTCCTCAAGCTCGCGGAGCACTTCTTCGGCCGACATAATGGTGTTGCCGGTCGCCCGCTCGAACATTGTCCGCGAAAGTATACCTTCGGCCTCGTTAAGTGGCATACGCGCAAGTATAGCTTTTCCTCCCGAGGTGCGATACAGAGGCTCGCGATGGCCAAGGGAGGTTGCAATACGCATTGAGTGCGGGCTTTCCTTTTTCTCTACATATACTACACAGTTTCCGTCGGGAATAACCAGGTTGACAGTCTCCCCGCAAATATTTACAAGCTCGGCCAAAAACGGGGCTACAATCTCCCGCAGATCGGGGCTTACCCTGCTGCCAAGCCTGAACAGCTCAATGCCCAGGCGATATTTGCCGCTTGATTTATCCTGCTCCAGCAAGCGATAAGCGGTCAGTGTCGCAACAAGGCCAAAGGCTGTGCTCTTGTGCAGAAGAAGCTTTCTGCTTATATCGGAAAGGCTCAGCTCTTCCTTGCCCTCAAAGCACTTTAAAATCCAGATTGCCCGCTCAACCGATTGAATCTGAGCGATTCTTTCCGGTTTTGCCGCGACTTCTTCCATCTGCGGACGCCTCTTCCCTTTTTCGAGTTTGCGGGCTTTTAAGCGCCGCGTAAGCGCTCAGCCTTTTATCACATTAAAGGCGCTGCGCAGCTCGCCCTCCTCCGCGGCGGTTTGCAGGGTGACGCGGTCTCCCTCGCTCAAAACAGCGGCGATTTCACTGTCGGCGACCGAGACGGCGTAGTAGAAATCGTCACCCCTGAGCCTTATATATACCCGCGTGTTCCCTTCGATAACGGCTGTGCGCAGCTCCTCAACCACTCCGGTTACTTCCGTTTCGGGCAGGGATCTTTCCCCCGCTATCCCCTGACTGCTTAGAAGCCTGAGATATCCCGCCTCGCACTCGGTTACGGTGGTTCCGATAGCCACGATCTGATACTGGCGCACATTTACCATCGCGTACTGCTTTACAAGCTGAGAAGCATCCTTGAGGGACATAAAGTAGGTCGGCTCCCCCGCAACGTTTAAAAGAAGCGGAAAGGTGGCGGTGTACCCGAGATCCTGCACCATGCCCTGCGCTGAAAGCTGCGCCGAGTTTTCTATCGCGCCGGCCGCCGCGTAGTAGGTGGTTTCCTTCGTGCGCTGATTGGAGAGCAAAAAGCCTATGTTGGATTCGTCCCCGCCCACGCTGGTTACTCCGGTGTACATATAGACGTCGTCGTCCATGGCGAGGTAATTGTAGCCGCTGGTGGTTACGGTAACGTCCCTCTGGCCGATAAGAGAGTTGAAAAAGCCGTTTACATAGGTTCCGTGATAGTCGTATTGCCGCATGATCAATTCGGCGTTGTATACCCTGTCCACCCAGGTCGGGGGATTATCGTGCCAGACGCATTCGCCGGTTATGGCGTTTACCAGCACCGCGCCCCTGATATCGGTCCCGCCAAAGAGGCCTATGGTCTTGACAATCCTGGGGCATACCCAGAAGGGCGTTCCGGAGTCGTCTATTTCAAGTGTTGCGGTATCAAAAATAAATGTCGGGTAGTTAAAGCGCAGATGGCGCTCAAGCTTGCGGCCGAAGAGCTCGGAGGGCGAATATTTTATGCCGCCCAGTCCGAGGTCCGAAAGCCTGACCACATTGGCCTCCTGGGTTACCATATCCACCGTAATGTAGGCGGGCAGCCCCTGCGAGCGATTGTTCCACCATTTAAAGAAGTCTCCGTACTTAAGATAGGTGACCCGCAAGGGCACGCCCTGGCGGTTGATCTGGGTGTAAGCGTCGGCCACCTCGAACTGGCTGACAAGATCTGAGAGCTCACCCATCTTGCGATCCCCAAGGCGGACGGCGGAAGCCTGGTCGAGCATGGGTATATTGGAAAAGGACGCCTCGGCTACCTCCCCCGCGAAATCGCCGTCCCTGACCGAAAGAATATCCCGGTACGCTCCCGCCCTGAAGATGGGGGCCGAGATTACCTGCCCGAATATATAAACGGCAAAAAGCGCCCCGCAGACAATAACCGGGATAAGGCATTGCTTTTTTACGCTCTGCCAGAGCTCGAATCCGGTTTTTGCGCGGTGCAGGCCCAGCCTGACAATCGAAAGGGCGCAGAAAACCGCCGCCAGAAAAATCGCGAAGTGATATAGCGCCGGATCCTGAAGATTGATCGCCGGCAGCTTTATGTAGAAATATATAAGCCCGGCCAAAACGGTAGCTCCTAAGTTAGTCAGTATTCTTCCGGTCTTGCTCTTCATTGTTACGCATACCTCTTCTCAGCTCGTGTTATTTTTTACTATACTCCATATAAGCCGCCAATGCAAGTCGGGCGTTGCTCATTGCGGTTTTAAAATACGCGCAACAAGGCAGATGAAATTATGGCTGAAATGTGATATACTGTGATAAACGGCCCGGATATTATAGCAATTGTAAGAAATGAGCGGAAAAGGTCTTATCTACAATTGCTATAGCGGGCATGGCCATACGGCATCGAATTTCCGGTTATTTTGGCGCATTGCTCTATTACGAGTGAGAATCAGGGCGCGGCGCCCTGATGATTTAAGCCGCTTTACCTATACGCAACGCGGGAGGATAACACATCATGAAACGGCTTCTTGCGCTCTTGCTTCTTCTTGCGCTTTTGTGCGGATGCTCAGGCCAAACCGCTTCCTCAGAGGCTCCTCCGCCCGCCCCCGAGGAAGCCTATGTTCCTCCCCCGCCGCCCGAGGCTCCGCCTGAAAAGCCCGTAGAGGAGAGCGAGCCGGAGCCTCTCATTGAGGTAATCCTCACCCCTGAGGAGGCCGACGGGCTTCTTTCCCCCGGTGAGGGCGGGATATATGCCATAACTACCGCGGAGGAGCTCTTCGCCTTTGCGGTTCTTGTCAACGGCGCCGACGACGCCAGAGCCGTTTCGGCCCGGATAGAAAACGATATCGACCTTGCGGGGCTTAGCTTCATCCCCATAGGAACAGAAGAAACGCCCTATCGCGGTTATTTTGACGGCGGCGGCCATATCCTGCGGGGGCTCACCGTACGTACCGAGGGCGATTTCGCGGGGCTGTTCGGAAGGATCGCTTCGGGCGGCCGTGTAGAAAACACCCACATAATCGGCGGCAGCGTTAACGGCCTTAATATGGTGGGTGGTATAGCGGGCCAGTGTCAGGGCGAGATTTTCGCCTGCTCCTTCAGGGGAACCGTAGTCGCCGCCGGCACTCACGCGGGGGGAATATGCGGTGAGCTGGGGCGAGAAGCCCCCGACACGGACGCCGGTACGATGAGACAGTGCGCCGCCAATGCCGAGCTTACAGGCGGAAGCCTGACCGGCGGGCTTGCGGGCTCCGCCGTGGTAGGAAGCATAGTATCCGACTGTTACGCCCGAGGCTCGGTTACGGTGGACGCGCAGGGCGAGTCCCGGCCCGAAATGATAGGCGGTCTTATAGGATACGCAAACGGCGAAATAAGCAACTGCCTGACCTCCCTTGAGCTGTACACCAGGACAGAAAGCCGCATGGTCGGCGCTTTTATCGGCAGTCTCGAGTCGGGGCTTCTCGATTCCTGCTACTACAATCTTGAGCCCGTAGAGAACTGGAAGGGCGTCGGCGACGCTTCCGGGGATGAAGAAACGCCGGGGCTCAGGGCCTGTACCGTGGAGGAAATAACCGAAGGCTCGACCTTTGAGGGCTGGGATTTTGAAGAAGTCTGGTCCATCGAGGAGGGGCAGAACCGCGGGCTTCCCTACCTGCGGGTGCTTATGTGATAGCGTGTGAGGAGTTGCGTAAAATGAGCAGTTGCAGGGGTTGCGGGGCAACCTTCAGAGATGGGGAAACAAGCTGTACCTGGTGCGGAACGCCGCTGGCCGGCGGCGCGCGGGAGCGCCCGGCTCAGGAAAACCGTGGCCGTAACAACAACGGCGGCTTTGCCGACGCCTTTCGCGAAGGCTATCGCGGCAAAAATCCCAGTAACGGGGGCGCCGGGAGCCAATACGCGCGGCAGGGCTCTGACGGAAGCCCGCCGCCCCTTACAATTTTTCGCACCCCTCGCTTCGATTTGCTGATTGCGGCAATTCTGGCGATTACTTTGGGCACCTTCGGGGCGCATTGCTTCTACCTCGGAGAGCCGCGCAGGGGCATTCGCCGCGCGCTCTTTTTCTGGACAGGCGTCCCCACCATAATGGGACTTATAGACGGCGCCGGGTTTCTGCTTGATCTTATAAGAGGCTGCTAACGCCATTCCCTGGCAAAAAAGCGGCAAAGAGTATTATAGTTAACTATTATTATCTCCGGGAGAACAAGCTTACATGGGCATATTGGAGCTTTTTATTATAGCGATCGGTCTTTCGATGGACGCATTCGCGGTGGCTATGTGCACCGGGCTTTCCATAGATAGGGTAACCCTTCGCAAGGCTCTTACAGTGGGGCTGTATTTCGGCGTTTTTCAGGCGCTTATGCCTTTGGCGGGCTACCTTTTGGGCGCGCAGTTCGCGAGCGATATAGCGGCCTTCGACCACTGGATCGCTTTTGTCATCCTCCTCTTTATCGGAGGAAAGATGCTTAAGGAAAGCTTTGCGTCGAAAGAGGGCGGCAACGCTTGCGAAGAGATCTCCCTGAGCCCTGAGAATATGCTTCCGCGGGCTATCGCCACCAGCATCGACGCTTTGGCTATGGGGGTATCCTTCGCCGTGTTTGGCGTCCGCATCATACCCGCCATATCCCTTATAGGGATTACGACTCTGTTTATCTCAATGGCGGGGGTTTTGGTCGGCCATATGTTCGGCTCCCGGTTCAAAGTCTTCGCCGAGCGCCTTGGCGGGGGAATACTTATATTGCTGGGATCAAAAATTCTGCTTGAGCATTTGCTGCAATAGAATAGAGTAGGAGTGATGTTATGATCTATCGCGATTTTAAAAAAACCGGCAAAAAAATCTCCCTGTTGGGCTTAGGCTGCATGAGACTGCCCCGCGTCAATGCGGATTCTACCGAAATTGACGTGCCGGCGGCCGCGGCCATGGTCGAGCGGGCTTTCGCCGCCGGAATCAACTACTTCGACACGGCCCACATGTACCATGGCGGAACCTCGCAGCCGGTGATGGGCGAGATTCTCTCGCGTTATCCCAGGGAAAGCTTTCACCTCGCCACCAAGATGCCGCCCTGGCCCGTTGAAAGCGAGGAGGACGTCCACCGCATATTCGACGAGCAGCTGAATATGTGCCGCGTGGATTACTTTGATTTTTACCTTATTCACAATATAAACACAGAAACCAGAAAAAAGGCCGAAAAATACCGATTCTACGATATCCTCAAAGAAAAGCAGCGCGAGGGTAAAATCAAGCGCCTGGGCTTTTCTTTCCACGACAGGCCCAAGCTTCTCGAAGAGATGGTGACCAGGTACGACTTTGATTTTGTTCAGATGCAGCTGAACTACCTGGACTGGGAGCTTCAGGACGCCAAAGGCCAGTACGAAATTCTGGCGGACAGAGGAATTCCGGTGGTAGTAATGGAGCCGGTCAGAGGGGGCGCGCTGGCCGCTCTTCCCGAGCCCGCCGGCGAAATTCTTAAAAGCGCTAATCCCGCCGCGAGCGAGGCCTCCTGGGCTATCCGCTTCGCCGCCTCCCTGCCGGGAGTGCTGACCGTTCTCAGCGGCATGTCGAATATGGAGCAGCTAAACGACAATATAAGCACCGTATCCGATTTTAAACCCCTTGAATCCGCGGAGCGCGGCGTTCTCGCCAGGGCGCTGGAGGCGTATCGCAAAACGGCCACCGTGCCCTGCACCGCCTGCGGCTATTGTATGGATTGCCCCTTCGGCGTAGATATCCCAAAGGTATTCGGCATATACAACCAGTATCGCCGCAAGGGAAAAAACGCAAGCATCCCCTTATTCCTTTCGGAATATTCTGGAATTCTGGGCGAGGAAAAGCAGGCCATACACTGCACCGGGTGCGGCAGATGCTTAACCTTTTGCCCTCAGGGGATAAAAATTCCTGACGAGCTCAAAAAAATCGCGGATCTGGTCGCGCAAAGCAAGGCGCAAGCCTGACCGGTAGTGATTCCCATTGCGCAGCTCCTAAATAAAGCTTCAGCGAGAAAAGGCGATAGAAAGACTTCGCGCCCTTTCTCGCTGAAGTTTTATGTTATGCTACTCCGCATTTAATATTACTCTATTGCTTCCCCGCCAGAGGCGGGGGAAGCAATAGAGTAATATGTTATAAAAGCATTTTATTTGCGGGTTAGTATTAGTGTTATATAGTCGATCAGCCCGCGATAGAGTGAATTATTGTAAAATATTTATATTTTAGTTAAAATTAGGAAATAAATATGCTATAATAATAGTAATCTAATTATATCCCAGACTGTCCCCGGGTTTTTGAATGGGGAGCAGAGGGGGAAAATTAATGATTTAGAGGAGGATTTATGAGCAAAACAAAAAAGCTTTCACTTGCCACCTGGATTTTCATCGGACTTGCGGCCGGAATCATCGTAGGGTTTATGCTGATGGGCAATACGGAAATTGCCGACGGCTACATAAAGCCCTTCGGTACGCTCTTCTTGAATCTGCTCAAGCTTATCGTGGTTCCCATCGTCCTGTTCTCTATCACAGCGGGCGTTATCTCCATGAAGGATATCCGCAAGGTCGGCGCAATAGGCTGGAAAACTATTGTCTACTACATGTGCACAACGGCGGCCGCGGTGGTAATCGGCCTTGTGGCGGCCTCACTTTTCAAGGGCGCCTTCCCCATGCTTTCAACCAGCGGCCTTGAATATGAGGCGGCGCAGGCGCCCAGCATACTTACAACCCTGATCGGCATCTTCCCCGACAACCCCATTGCGCCCCTGCTCAACGCCAACATGCTTCAGGTCATAGTTATAGCGCTGCTCCTCGGCATAGGAATCATCCTTGCCGGCGAAAAGGGCGCCGTCTCCTCCGGCGTGGTGGAAAGCCTCAACGAGGTGTTTTTAAAGATCATGACAATCATCATCCGGTTATCCCCCATCGGCGTATTCTGCCTGATCGTTCCCGTTGTGGCAACCAACGGCCCCGGAATTCTGGGTTCGCTGGCGCTGGTTCTTTTGGCCGCCTATGTCTGTTACTTCCTGCACGCCGCAATCGTCTACTCATCAACCGTAAAGATAATGGCGGGAGTAAGCCCCGTCGCCTTTTTTAAAGGCATGTTTCCCGCTATGATGATGGCGTTTTCCAGCGCATCCTCGGTAGGCACCCTGCCCCTCAACCTTGAGTGCTCTGAAAAGCTGGGGGCGAGAAAAGACATAGCCAGCTTTGTCCTGCCGCTGGGTGCCACCGTAAACATGGACGGAACAGCCATCTATCAGGGCCTTTGCTCCGTATTTATCGCGTCCTGCTTCGGTATCGACCTGACGTTTGCGCAGATGCTGACTATTGTGCTTACCGCTACCTTAGCCTCGATCGGCACCGCGGGCGTACCCGGGGCGGGCATGATCATGCTGGCCATGGTCTTGCAGAGCGTGGGGCTTCCCGTAGAGGGAATCGCGCTTGTGGCGGGCGTCGACCGCATATTCGACATGGGCCGCACGACCATCAACATCACCGGCGACGCCGCCTGCGCCATAATAGTCACCAAGCTGGAAGAAAAAAGGGAAGCGCGCCAAAAAGTAACCGCAACCCGGTAAACGCTAACCCAATTTGCGGCAAACGCTCAGCCCCGGTAAGGGGCTGAGCGTTTGCCTTTGTTGGTCGTTATACTACCACGCGATGAAAGACTTTCTTTCCCTTTTTCAGGATAATTTCCTTTTTGAGGTCATCTTTTGTAAATGCCGCGGCCATATCCACCATGGCGGCATATTCGCCGCCCGAAAGGCTTGCGGTTATTCCCCTTTGCTGCATGAGCCTTCTTGCCTCCGCCTTTGAGGGGGCAAGCCTTGTTTTGACCAGAAGATCGAGTATAGAAATTTTGCCCTCTGTAAAATCATCCTCCGCAAGAGTGGTAGACGGCATGTTTTCGGCGTCACCGCCGGCCGAAAAGAGCCCTCTGGCCGTTTCCAGCGCCTGATCGGCGTCCTCCTTCGAGTGGATGTCCCTTGTAAGCTCCCACGCAAGAATCTCCTTTGCCCTGTTGAGCTCGCTGCCCTCCCACTTTTCCATCTCCTCGATCTCTTCTACGGGAACAAAGGTGATGAGCTTGAGGCATTTTATGACGTCGGCGTCGTCGACGTTGCGCCAGTACTGAAAGAACTCATAGGGGGTGGTTTTCTCCCGGTCCAGCCAGACGGCGCCCTTTGCGGTTTTGCCCATCTTGATCCCTTCTTTAGTGGTAAGAAGGGTAAATGTCATGCCGTAGGCCTCAGCCCCCTCAACCCGGCGAACCAGCTCCACCCCGCTAATTATATTGGACCACTGGTCGTTTCCGCCGAGCTGCACCGTACAGCCGTTGCGCCTGTAAAGCTCCAGGAAATCGTAGCTCTGCATGATCATATAATTGAACTCTATGAATGAAAGCCCCCGCTCAAGCCGGGACTTAAAGCAGTCGTAGCTGAGCATCTTGTTTACCGAAAAATGAACGCCTACATCCCTCAAAAGCTCCACGTAGTTGAGATTCAGCAGCCAGTCGCCGTTGCGTACAACGATCGCCTTATCGGGCGAGATATCCACAACGCGGCCCATCTGCCGCAAAAAGCGGTCGGCGTTGTGATTTATCTCTTCTATCGTGAGCATTTTGCGCATGTCGGTGCGGCCGCTGGGGTCGCCCACCATGGTGGTGCCGGTTCCCAGCAGCAGAATGGGCATATGGCCGTGCTGCTGCATTCTGCGTATGATGGAAAGCTGGAGGTAGTGGCCCACGTGCAGCGAATCGGCGGTGGCGTCAAAGCCGATGTAGAAGACAAGCCCCCCCTTGTTCATCTTTTGCTCCAGTTCTTCCGGGTGGGTCGCCTGCGCGATCAGACCGCGCCTGTTAAGCTCTTCAAACAGCGTCATTTTTATGCTCCTTTTTGATGAAAAGTATATCCCGGCAATAACTGATTGACTATATCGTTTCGCGGTCCTTAATCCGCTTCGCCAGCTCAATAAGCTCCCTTGCGTTGTTAACGGCCGTTTCGGTTATGCTTTCTCCCATTGTAATCCTCGCGAGCTCTACGGCCCTTTTCCCCTCCGCAAGCTCCTCCACCCGGGTGTGGGTGCGGCCCTCTTCAACCTCCTTGTAGATAAAGAAATGCCTGTCGGCAAAGGCCGCCACCTGCGCAAGGTGGGTTACGCAAATGACCTGCCGCCCCCTGGAAACCTCCGAAAGCTTGGCGCCGATCTTCTGTGCGGCCCTTCCGCTCACCCCCATATCCACCTCGTCGAAGATTAGGGTTCCTATGGCGTCGCGGTCGGCCATAACGTTTTTAAAGGCGAGCATCATCCTTGAAACCTCGCCGCCCGAGGCTATTTTGTTCAGTGGCTTGGGCTCCTCTCCCACGTTGGTGGTCGCAAAGAAGGCTATATCGTCCCAGCCGTCGGGAGAAAGCGCCTTCCGCTCCCTTTTTACGCTCCACTTAACGGCAGGCATGTCCAAAAAGGCGAGCTCCTCCTCCACCCCCTTCATGAGGGCCTTTGCCGCAACCGCGCGGCTGCGGGTGAGCTTTTCGGCCAAAGACTCGGCTTCACCTAACGCCTCCTTGTGCAGGCGGGTAAGCTCCGCAAGGCGCTCCTCGCCGTACGCTATGGAATCAAGCTCTTCTTTTGCGCCGGCAAGATAAGAAAGAATCCCGGTTATATCGGCGCCGTATTTTTGTTTAAGGCGATATATAATATCGAGGCGGAGTTCTATTTCGTTGAGCTCACGCGGGTTAAACTCGAAGCCCTCAAGCTGGTCGCGCAGCTCAGAGGCAAATTCCAAAAGCTCGTAGCCAGTTTCGTTAAGCCTTGAGCTCATGGGCCCCAGAGCCCCTATATACTCAGCCGCCGTCTCCACCCCCGAGGAAAGCTTGCCAAAAAGTCCGTTTATCCCCTCGGATTCGCCGTCCCCCGAAAGAGCAGAGTATGCCCTCGAAAGGGCACAGAGCACCTTTTCGCTCGAGCTTATCAGCCTGCGACGGGCGGCGAGCTCTTCTTCCTCCATTGGGTCGTAAAGCTCAGCCTTTTCAATCTCGCCTATCTGATAGGTAAGCAGATCAATCCGCTGCGACTTTTGCCGCTCGTCTGTCACAAGCTCCCCCATCCGCTTTTCAAGCTCCCGCATGTTTTCATAGGCGGCACGGTATCGCTCGGCTAAATCGCCGTGACCGGCGTAATCGTCCAGCATTCCGAGGTGGCGCTCCGGCGCGAGAAGCTGAAGCGAGTCGCGCTGGCCGTGGATGTGAATAAGCCGCGACGCAACCTGCCGTAATACTCCCGCGGTTGCGGGCACGCCGTTTATGCGGCAGGTCGACTTGCCCGACGCCGTAAGCTCCCGCGTTATAAGATATCCGCCCTCGTCGTCCTCTACCCCAAGCTCGCCGAGATAAGCCCTGACTCCGGGAGTAACGTCCTCAAAAAGAGCCGTGACCACCGCTTTTTCCTCGCCGGTGCGGATCATGTCTTTGGCGGTTCGCTCCCCCAAAACAGCGTCGATAGCGGAAATCAGTATGGTTTTTCCCGCGCCTGTTTCGCCGGTAAAAACGTTGAGGCCCGCGCCGGGCTGGATGGTCGCCTTGCTGATAACCGCAATATTTTGTATATAGAGGCTTGTGAGCATTGCGCGATATCTCCTTCATACC
>JAITVF010000175.1 GCA_031285945.1 Oscillospiraceae bacterium | reverse complement strand
ACCGGCAATACCCCACCCTCTTTAGCAAAGAGGGTGCCGCCCGCAGGCGGCGGGTGTTTTGTCCCGGGTCAATAAAGCCATCAATCTGCGCCCTTATACTACTCCGCGATTAAAATACTTCTTTTTATTGCTTCCCCCGCCTCTGGCGGGGGAAGCAATAGAGTAATATTATAAAACGATTTTAAATGCGGAGTAGTATCACACAAAAACCCGTCAAAATTTTAGGCAAAAGAACGAACTGGAACATTTATCAAACGAGCCCTAATTCGGTCTTTCCCCTACGGCGGCCATCATCCTTTCGGCCTCCTCGGCGAGGGGGCGGTGCCCGGGAAGGGAGAGGCAGGGGTCTTTTTCGAGCAGTCTTTCGGCTTCGTGGCGGGCAACCCCCAGAATGGCAAGGTCGTCGGCCAGGTCGGCCACCCGCAGAACGGGAAGCCCGTGCTGACGGGAGCCGAAAAAGTCGCCGGGGCCGCGCAGCCTTAAATCCTGCTCGGCTATTTTAAAGCCGTCGTGCTCTCTTTTCATAGATCTCAGCCGTTCGCCGGTTATTCCGCCCCGGCTGTCGCTTACAAGTATGCACCAGCTTTTTTCGGCGCTTCTTCCTACCCGTCCACGCAGCTGGTGGAGCTGGCTTAAGCCAAAGCGCTCGGCGTTTTCTATCATGATTATGGCGGCGTTGGGCACGTCCACCCCAACCTCCACCACCGTAGTGGATACAAGAACCTGCGTCTCGCCATTTTTAAACCGGCGCATGGCGTCCTCTTTATCCTTAGGCTTCATTTTGCCGTGAAGAAGACCAACTCTAAAGCCCTTAAGCTCTTTTTGGGAGAGCTCCCCGGCGTATTCGACGGCCGGCCTCAGCCCGGGAAGAGCCTCCCCCTGCTCGATGAGAGGGCAGACAATGTAGGCCTGGCGCCCGCTGCCCAGTGCGTCGCGTATAAAGCCCAGGGCTCGGGCGCGCTTTTGGCTGCTGATAAGAAGCGTTTCGACCTCCTGGCGGCCGGGGGGCTTTTCATCCAGGACCGATACCGAGAGGTCGCCGTAAATAATCAGCGACAGGGTTCTGGGTATTGGCGTGGCCGACATTACCAGCACATGTACGTCCCTGCTTTTTTGGGACAGCCGTGCCCGTTGCGCCACCCCGAAGCGGTGCTGCTCATCGGTTACAACAAGCCCAAGCCCGGCAAAGCTTACGCCCTCTGAGAGAAGGGCGTGAGTTCCAACCACAAGGTCGACCTCGCCCAGCGCGAGTCCGGCGAGAATTCGCCTGCGCTCGGTCGGGCCGGGAGAGCCGGTCAGCAGCTCTACGCGCAGCCCTAGCGGCTCAAGAATTCCCCTCATGGTAAAAAGATGCTGCTCGGCCAGTATCTCGGTCGGAACCATAACCGCCGTCTGCTTTGAGTTTTTGGCCGCAAAAAAGGCGCAGGCCACGGCGACCAGGGTCTTGCCCGAACCCACGTCCCCCTGAATAAGCCGGTTCATGGGGCGGCGCAACGCAAGATCGGCGGTCGCTTCGTCAATACAGCGCCTCTGGGCGGCGGTGGGTGAAAAGGGAAGGCTCGCGTAAAAGGGCGACATATCGGCCGGCGACATGGGGCAGGCGAGGGTATCCTCGCGGGAGCGCAGGCTCATAAGTGCCAGGCTCAGGATTAAAAGCTCTTCGAAGATAAATCGCTCCCGCGCTTTTTTTGCGCTCCCTGGGGCCTGGGGAAAGTGAATCTGGCCCAAAGCCTCCATCACGCCGGGAAGGAAAAGGCGCTCGCGCATATCGAGCGGCAGCGGGTCGCGGATGGCGGGAACGCCCTCCAGCGCCTGTTTTATGTTTCGCCGCATTACAACCGAGGAGAGTCCCGCCGTTTGGGGATAAACGGGGACTATTCCAGGAGAATCGGCGGGATATATATCGGGCGAGGGCATTTCCCTGCGCAAAAATCCGCCCTGGGCCTTTCCGTAAAAGATATATTCTTTGTTGACGGCCAGATTTTCCACAGTATATCTGCTGTTAAACACGGTCAGCATAAGCTCGCCCGTTTCATCCTCGGCGGTGAGCTTGAAAATGCTTAAGCCCTTGCGGATTCTTTGCTCCGGCGATTTGCCCGTAAGCGTCGCGCGAATCGCGCAGGGCTCCTCCGCCGGCGCTTCACCAATACAGTATGGCGAGCTTAAATCCGTGTAGTCACGCGGAAAGTGGTAAAGCAGGTCGCGTATTGTTAAGATACCAAGCCTTAAGTAAAGGGCGGCCCGTTTTTCCCCCACCCCCTTGAGGTATTTGACGTCTGTTTCCGGCGCAAGGGTCAAAAGCGATACCTCCTTTACAGTCGGCTAATACTGCTTCGAGAGAAAAAGTAAATGCTCAGCGGGCTTCGTCGTCTATAAAAATTTCCTCCGGCTCATCGTACCGGGCAAGCTCCGAGTCGGCGTTTGCGGAGCGCAGCTCCTCCGAGGGGGGCAGGGCGTTCTCGTCGCGCTGCGCCTTTATAAAGCTCCTGCGTCTGCGCACGGGTCCCTTCGAGGCCTTCTGGTTGCGTCGGGCTATCCGGGCCGAGCGTCCCACGGCAAAAACGACAACCGCGAGAATTATAATTGGCGCGGGCGAAAAGCTGTCCTCCCCCTTGTCTGAGAGAATAGCGGCGATTTTTTCATCGGGGGTTGCGCCGCCGGCCTGATACAGGCGCGGCGCAAGCTCGCGCCAGCAATCCCAGACTGCACGGGACGAGCCGCCCTTGCGCACCGACGCCGTTATCTCATCCTCAAGAGCCGTCACATAGGCGGCGTCCGCGGCCCGCGAGAGCCCCTCGCCAACATGAATGACGCAGCCGGCGGGATTTGACAGAACTAAGATAAGAAGACCGTTTTGCTCCTGCCGGCCGCCTATTTCCCAGTCCGCGAATACCGCCTCGGCCAGCTCGGGCGCCGAACCCCCGCCAGTTATCCCGGAAACGGTAAGAATCACAAGCTGCGCGCCGGTTTTGGCCTCGAGATCAGCCGAGACCGTCATCATACGATCTCGGTGCTCTTCAAAAATTATACCGGCGGCGTCGTTGACGTAGAAATCAACGGTGGGAAGAATAGGCGACTGCCGGTAAGCGCCGCCGGTCGCGACAATGGAAATAAGAATAAGCAGAGTCACAGTCACAAAGCGTTTCATATATCCTCCCTGTAAAACGGAATGTCCCTTAAGCGAGCCTAGCGGTTCGCCTAAGAGACGGGTTGGTGGAGGCGGCGGGAATCGAACCCGCGTCCGAAAACCAATTCATACAGCTTTCTCCGAGTGCAGCCGTGCCTTTTAAAATTCCCTTGCCCGTGCGCCGGCCGGCGGGCTCACGGGTTCGGTATCCCTAATACATTCCGCGGGCCGTGGAACTCCCATGGAACGTTCACCGCTAAAGTGACGCCCTTGCCGGGTCGCGGTCCCCCCGGTTCGGACGGCTGCTTAACTAAGCAGCAAGCGCAAAATTGCTGTAGTTATCTTCTGCGTTTAATTTTAAGGTGCACATTTTAACGAGATCATGCGTCTCGACTCGCTTACCATACTGCACAGTCCCCGTCGAAACCTTTACGCCCCCATATAGTTGTTAGCGCACAGTCTGTAGCCATTAGAATTTGCGTGCTACACGCTCTAATCCCGGCCGCTTTCCTTCAGCGCCCGGTCGATATCGCGTTTGGCGGCTTTTTTTGCCTGGTCCTCGCGCTTGTCATAGAGCTTTTTGCCGCGGCAGATTCCCACCTGAGCCTTGATTCTGCTGCCCTTGAAGTAGACCGAAAGGGGGATTATGGTTACCCCTTTTGTGGCTACCAGGGAGGCGAGCCGGGTAATCTCCCTGCGGTGGAGTAGAAGCCTTCTTGGCCGTACCGGATCGCGGTTGAAGATGTTGCCCTTTTCGTAAGGGCTTACATGCATCTGCTTTACAAAGATTTCACCGTTTACGATATCGCACCAGCTGTCCTTGAGGTTTACTCCGCCCTGCCTAAGGCTCTTTACCTCGGTGCCCACCAGCTCTATCCCCGCCTCAAGCGATTCGTCCACAAAGTAGTCGTGATAGGCTTTTCTGTTTTTTGCTATAGTCTTGAGCTCGGGCACCCTTTTCACCTCCCTTTAAAGATATACTATAAACGTAAAAAAAGCAAGACCAACGCTAAGCGCTCTATATTTCCCTACGCCCCTCCAGCGCGCGGTAGAGGGTGACCTCATCGGCGTACTCGAGATTTCCGCCAACCGGGATTCCGTAGGCGAGCCGGGTAATTTTCAGGCCCATAGGCCTGAGAAGCCTCGCGAGATAGCTCGCGGTGGCTTCGCCCTCAACGGTGGGATTGGTGGCCATTATGACCTCCCTCGCCTTACCGTCCGAAAGTCCGGCCATCAGCTCCTTTACGGTCAGCTGCTCGGGGCCCACGCCGTCCATGGGGGAAATAAGGCCGTGCAAAACGTGATAAAGACCCTTATATTCCCGGGTGCGCTCAAAGGCTAGGATATCTCTCGGGTCCTCCACCACGCAGACGGTTGTTTCGTCCCGGCTTTTGTCGGCGCAGATGGGGCAGAGCTCCTCTTCGGTTAAGTTTTGGCAATGGGAGCACTTTTTAATCCTTTCATGCGCGTCAAGAATTGCGCCGGCAAACTCGCGGGCCTTCTCTATGGGGAGGTCAAGGACATGAAAGGCAAGGCGTTGCGCCGATTTGCGCCCTATCCCCGGAAGCCGCTCAAACTGCTCGATCAGCTTTACAAGAGGCAGCGCGCCGGTGTGATTGCTCATAAGTCACCCTCGCATACTATAGTCGATCAGCTATAAAAGGCTAACGGCTAAAAACCGCTAGGTATTCCAACCCCGCCGGTTATGGCGCCCATTTCGCGGGCGGCGGCTTCCTCGGCGGCGCGAAGCGCCTCGTTCACGGCCGCCATAATAAGATCCTCAAGCATCTCCACGTCCCCGGGGTCGGCCGCGTCGGGGCTTATTTTAACCGAGACGAGCTCCTTTGAGCCCTTTACTGTAACTCTGACGGCTCCCCCCCCGGCCGAAGCGTCAAAGACCCGCTCATCGAGCTCCGCCTTTTTTTCCTCCATCAGCTCCTGCATCTTCTGCGCCTGCTTTATCATGGTGTTCATATCCTGCGGTCCCCCGCCGTAGCCCTTTGGCAGCCGTGCTTTCATGTATTATCCTCCCAGCGGTATGCTAAAGAATTGCTTACTCTTTTACCTCAACGCTTACGCCAAGCTCGCTTGCCCGCACCAGCAGGTCGGCAAGCGGATCCTTTTTTTGCCGCACCTCGTATCTTTCGGGATGATAGGGCCCCAGGCGGTATTTCTTACCGGTTACCTCTAGAACGGCGCCCCTGAGGCTGTCCTTCGCGTAGCTGTCTCCCCTGACCATTCTGGCGAACATGCTGTTAGCGCCCGCGTCCACCAAAAGCAAATCGCCGCCGGCATAAGCCTTAGACCCTATAAGAGTGGCGTGAAGGGCCTTGTTTTTGGCCGAAAGCTGCGTGAGGACCTTATCCCAGTCAAAGAGGGGCTCCATCGGAATTTTTTCCGCGGTAGCCTTGGCGTCCTCCTCGGCGGGGGCACAAGCGTCTGCCCCCGATTGGGGCCGGCGGCTTTGCGGCTGAGGCGCGGTGCTCTTCTCCCGCGCGGCGGGAAGAGGCTCATCCTCCGCCGCGGGCTCCGCCATACGCAAAAGGGCCATCTCCAGCTCGACACGCCGCTGGCCCGAGCGGCTTATCCTGCCCAGGGCTTCCTGCAAAAGCTTAAGGCAGCGCAGGATATCGCTCAGGCTTTGCCTGGCGGCCAGAGCCCGATAGCGGGGAAGCTCTTCGGGCAGGCAGAAGATAAGGCCGCCCGGATTTTGAACCGACTTTGCGACCATAATATCCCTGAAAAAGCCGGTGAGCTGCTCGCAGAGCCTCTGATAGTCGACAGACTGATCCCACAGCCCCTTTGCGGCCTGCAAAACGGCTCCGGCGTCTCTTGAAAATACGGCCTCGGCAAGCGAAAAAAGATGATCCCTCCCAAGCAGCCCCAGGCGGCTTGTCACAGCCTCCGAGGTAATCTCCCCCTCCATCGAGCTTACAAGGTCAAGAAGGGAAAGAGCGTCGCGCATGCCGCCGTCGGCCAGCTTGGCGATAAGAAGGGCGGCGTCCTGCGCAAGGGGAATACTTTCCTCGCCGGCAATGTAGATAAGCCTTTTTGCTATTACCTCCGAGTCGATTCGGGAAAAATCAAAGCGCTGACAGCGCGAAAGTATCGTAGCGGGAACCTTGTGTAGCTCGGTGGTCGCGAGGATAAATATAACGTGGGCGGGCGGCTCCTCAAGAATTTTTAAAAGCGCGCCCCACGCCCCCTGACTGAGCATGTGAGTTTCGTCTATAATATATACCCGGTACCTTGTCGCGGCGGGGGTAAAGCGGGCCTCGCCCCGCAGCTCCCTTATGCTGTCCACCCCGGAGTTGCTGGCGGCGTCTATTTCGGTTACGTCAAGCAGGGTTTCGTCCTCGATGCCGCGGCAGATTTCGCATTGGCAGCAGGGGTTTCCGTCCTGAGGATTCTTACAGTTTACGGCCCTTGCGAGGATTTTTGCCGACGAGGTCTTTCCCGTTCCGCGCGTGCCGCAAAACAGGTAGGCGTGGGAAAGCATATTCCCCGCGACCTCGTTCTTAAGGGTGCGCGAGACCGCGTCCTGGCCGACCATATCATCAAAGGTTTTGGGCCGCCATTTACGGTAAAGTGCCTGATGCGTCGCCATAATTCACCGCCACAAGCAAAAAAGGAAAGCCGCGAAGAGGGAAAAAGGGCGCGCCTCTTCCGGGCAATCCTCAGGATTTGTGCCGCCGCGCGCGAACAGGCAGGTTGACCTGCGGCGCGCGGGCGCAGCCGCTTAATGCTGCTCGGTTCCCCGCCTGACATGATTCACGGTGTCCCGCCGCACAGGGCCCGCCTGTCCGCACGCCGCGGCACAAAACGCTTTTATTTTTGATCTACCAGTATATTATACACGAACCTGGCGAATTTGTAAACAGCGGGAAATATAGCCCCGGCGCCGGAAAGACCAAAAAAATACAGCCGCAAAAAATGGCAAGATTTGGCCCCCAATATCGGTCTCAATTCCGTGCCGAGAGCCATTTGTGGGCAGATGGTGTAAATATGCAAATAATTTGGTCGATATTATAAACGTAACGACTGGAAATTATATAAAAAATGTTGTATACTGACAGTGTAGCTTCCCCGGGGATGAAATGGAGGGCACTAATGGATCTTTTAGTAGTACCGGTTCCTTTTTTTGATAAAAATATGATGGTGCAGGCTTATTACCTCCGCTGTCAGGAGGGCAACGGGCTCTTTGAGGCCAACCAGGCCGAGAGGGAGTTCGACGGCGCCATGCTTTCTCCTCTTCTTGCCACCCTCAACGCCGTGGGGGTAGACGCCTACACAATGGGTAAGCCCATATTCGTGCCGGTCAACGGGCTTATGATGCTTACCGACCTTGCCGCTCAGTGCCGTCAGCCCTCCGACCGGGTAATATTTGTGGTGGACGAGGGCTGCAAGCCCGAGGAGCCCTTCCTCTCAAATATCGCAAGACTTAAAGAGCTGGGCTTCCGCTTTGCCATGCAAAAGATATCGCGGGTGGATAAATACGCCCCGGTGGCGGCGCTTTGCGATTACATCTTTTTCGACAACCGCCAGATGGAGGATCCGCGCCAGCAGCTGATGTACGCGCTGGCCCAGAGGGATTACCGGCATATCAGGACAGTTACGACCCATATTCACAGCCAGGAGCAGTTCGAGGAGCTCAAAAGGCTGCCCGACCAGGGCTCCCGCGCCCCTGATCTGTACGAGGGCCGCTTCTACCGCATACCTATTACAAGAGGGGAGCACAGGGTAAGCCCCCTTAAGCTAAACCTGATAAAGCTTTTAAATCTTGTGCGGGATGAAAACTTTGAGTTTTCGGCAGTTTCGGCGATAGTACAGCGGGATACCGCCCTGACCGTAAGCCTTATGCGTATGATAAACTCACCCTTTTTGGGCCTTCGCCAAAAGGTTAAAAGCATAGGCCACGCAGTAACGATCCTGGGCCAGGTCGAAACCCGCAAATGGGTAACCACCGCCGTTTCAAAGCTGCTTGGTGCCGACCGGCCCGACGAGCTTTCCCGCCTTTCCCTTGTAAGGGCCAAATTCGCCGACAACCTCTCCCTTAAATTTAAGATGGAGCAGGAGAGTCAGGGAATATTTTTGATGGGCCTCTTCTCAGTCCTCGACGTTATACTTGAGATGAGCATGGAGGAAGCCCTGCGGATGGTGCAGGTTTCCGATCCCATACGCAACGCCCTGCTTGAGGGAAAGGGCGATTTCGGCAAGATTCTGCGATTCATGCAGATGTACGAGCTTGCCGACTGGAAGGCCGTTTCTCGCGAGCTGATCGTAAACGACCTTGCCCCCGAGGATATCTATGAGGCGTATATGGGTGCGCTGGGCTGGTACGGCGACGTAGTAGGCGGCGAGGACGTATCCTTCGGCGAATAGCCGGAGCGCGGACCGGCGGCCGGCCCAAGGCTTTTTGATTTAAAAAATACCCCCGCGCTTTACCCGGTTACAGGGGAAAGCGCGGGGGTATCGGCTTGCTTTGCGCCCTTACCCAAAAAGCTTTCCCAACAGGCCCGGGGACTTTACGTGGTGATCACGGTACTCGGGGCGCATGTTTATAAGTATGGTATCTTCGCCGATAACCTCGATGTCGCTCCACTGTATGACGGTATCCTCACCCCTGAAAAAGAGGCCGAAGAGCTTAGCCTTGCCGTAGATGATCAGCGACATGATCTTGGCGGTCACGGTATCCACCTCAATGTCCGAGACATATCCGAGGCAGCTACCGTCCCGGACGTTTATAACTTCCTTATAGCGTAGATCGCTTATGCGGCAGAGCACACGGCCACCTCCCCCCGATATATACCGATATATTATATGCCGGGTGCTTTGTCCAGGAGAACCGTTTTATTAGGGCTTGTTTGATAAAGCCCTAAAGGGGATTATTCTCTCTTTTTCCGTAGAGCATATTATAGTTTTCGATTGCGTCGGCTATTACCCTTATGGCGTCCTTTTGGCCCTGGGCCTCCTCAACGCCGGTCTGCTTGTTTTCGAGCTGCTTGTAGACCGAGAAAAAGTGCTGCATCTCATGAAAGATATGCCTCGGCAGCGCATCTATTGAGCGGTAGCAGTTGTAGGTGGGGTCCTCGAAGGGTATGGCGATAATCTTTTCGTCGTTGCGCCCGCTGTCAATCATTGTAATGACCCCTATGGGGTAGCACTGAACCAGCACCAGCGGCTCGATAGGCTCGGAGCATAGCACGAGAACGTCGAGCGGGTCGCCGTCGTCGGCGTATGTGCGGGGAATAAACCCGTAATTGGCCGGGTAATGGGTGGAGGTGTAAAGTATGCGGTCCAGCCTTATAAGGCCTGTGTCCTTATCCAGCTCGTATTTTTTCTTGCTGCCTTTGGAAATCTCGATCACGGCGAAAAAATTATCGGGCAGTATTCGCTCGCTGCCTATGTCGTGCCATATGTTTACCACGGGTAATGCCTCCTTGGGCTCAGCTGTGTTGATGCATTATATACTGTAAGCGGGGATTTGTCAATCGCCCCCGAGCTTTAAGACATGCCAATCTAATTTATGAAAGACTCTTTGCGGGTTTCATTATAGAGGCATATTTTAGAAATTCCTTCGTGTGTTTTTCCCGCCGAAGGCGGGGGACATACGCGGGAATTATATTTAGAATTAGATTGACTTGAGCTTTAAGATTTCCTCGGCCGCTATCATTACCCCTAGCTTTCCGGTGGGGAAGTTAAGCCCTCCCTGAAGCCACGCGGCATATGGCTCCCGCATGGGGCCGTCTGCCGAAAGCTCTATCGACGCGCCCAGGTTGAAGGCGCCCGCCGCCATTATCACCTTGCTGGCGTACCCCGGCATATCCCAGGCCTCGGGCCGTACAAAGGAATCGACCGGCGCGCCGCGCTGAATCCCCCGACAAAAGGCCGAAAGCCGCTCCGGGCTTCTTGTTACCACCGCCTGTATGATATCGGCCCGCTCTTCGTCAACAGACGGGGTAACCTCATAGCCCAGCATGGCGAAAAGAGCCGCGGCGAAAGCGGCTGTTTTAAGGGCCGACGCGACCACTCCCGGCGCGTAGAAAAGCCCCATATACATGTTCTTGTTCTCGCTAAGTGAGCAGCCGACCTCCCGGCCGAGGCCCGGGGCGGTAAGACGGTGGGCGCAGCGCTCGACAAGCTCCCCTTTGCCCGCTATGTACCCGCCCGTTCTGGCGATGCCGCCACCGGGATTTTTGATGAGCGAGCCTATAATAAGGTCGGCCCCATACCCGGTCGGCTCGCTGGTCTGGGCAAATTCGCCGTAGCAGTTGTCCACAACTATAAGCGCCCCGGGGCTTGCGGCGCGAACCCGCTCGGCTATCTCCCCGATCTCCCGGGCTAGGAGAGAGGGTATCAGGCTGTAGCCCCTGGAGCGCT
>JAITVF010000196.1 GCA_031285945.1 Oscillospiraceae bacterium | reverse complement strand
TTATGCTGCTTTTTATTAGCGAATACTAATAGCAAAAAAATATTGCATTTTTCTTGACATATAGCGTCGAAAATGGTAAAATGCAATCAAGAGGTGACAAATATGATAAATAATGTTAAAGTGGCATTGCGCGCGGCTCGAATCAACGCCGGGTTGACTCAGAAACAGGCGGCCGTATTACTGCGAATCGGGGTATCCACCCTTCAGGGATACGAGAGCGGGCGCAGCATGCCGCGCTGGGATACCGCCCTGCGGCTTGGGTCCCTATACGGAATGCCCTGCGAGATACTACTCGCACAGAGCGGGGCAAAATTTCCTGAGGGGAGGTGACTGAATGTATAACGTTAACCTGAGAGATCTTTCCCATATGGCCGATCCCCTTACCGACCAGAGGCTGCTCCCCTTACACCTGCGGACGAGAAGCTGCCCGGAGCAGGGGCCCGTTTATAAAAAGGCGCTGCAAATCGCCATGGAGGAATGCCTGACCAAAGAACAGAGGGAGCTTTTGCATCAGCGGTTCTGGCTCGAAAAAAGCGTGGCGGAAATCGCCGCCGCAAAAAGAATAACCGGCTCGGCGGCAAGCAAGCGGATTGCCGCGGCGGTGCGGATACTTAAAGAGCGAATAGCCTTCGGGATAAAGCTCCACAACGAAATTTCCCCTCAGCATGGCGACGGCTGGGAATAGGCGGGCGGTAAGGCGCTAAAGGGCGCCCGAATCAAGAGGCTGAATATTGGTATGCATCTCGATGCCGCCCACCCTGAAATTTTGCTTGTACATTCTGGCGATACGCTTGAGAACAAGATCGCAGTTTTCTATAGAGGTGGTGGGCAGCAGCAGCACATACTGGCTGGCCGAAAACCTAGCGAATACGTCGCAGCGCCGGGTACTCACCTGCATAACCCGGAATAGCCCGTCCATGGCCTTTTTGCGCAGCTCGGCGTCCGGCATGCCGCCCTTTTCGTCGGTCAAGGTAAATAGGGCCACAAAGATGCTCTGGCCTATCCGGGGCGCGGTTCTCGCCAGCACCTGGTAAATATTCTTAAAGACCTCGTATTCGCAGTAAAAGGCCCCTTCGGCCGATTCGGTTTCCCGCAGATCCTGCTGGATTATGCCGATATCGATTTCGACGCTGTTTACGGTTTTGGCTATTTGGCGGTAGAGATTGCGCAGCGAGGCCGAGGGCAGCACACCAAGCTCCCGCAAAAACAGGTCGGAGACAAACTTGTAGTGGGCTATGGCCCTTGACTGCTGGCCCTGGCGGGAAAGAGAGAGAATGAGATATTTGTGGGCCGTTTCCTCAAACTGATCCACCATGAGGGCCTTCTGGCAGATCATCTCGACCTCCGCAAAGCGCTCCTGCTCGGCCAAAAGCCGCAGCACCTCGTAAACGCATTTAAAGTACATCGATTTATAGTAGCTCGAAACCGGAACCACCCAGTTTTTGTAGTTGGAGGCCGCCAAAAAATCCCCACGGTAAAGCTCGATGGCGCTCAGGTAATTGTCGATGCGAAACTCCAGCGGCTGCGAGGGGTTGCTCGCCTTTTTGTGAAGGGCCTCAAACTCCTCGATATCCACTATGCAGGGAATGTTGTTATTCCACTGATATGTCCCGCCAGAATAGGAGATAATGCTTTTGGCAAAGGGGACGTCGTACCCGCCAAAGACAGACCTTATGCGGTAAACGAGATTTTTAAGGGCGCTCGCCGGGTTTTCGATATCGTCCTCGCTCCATAGCGCGTCGTACATTTCCTCGGGAGAGATAGTTTTGTGGCGAAAGGCTATAAGGTATTCAAGAAGGTTCCACAGCTGGTAGCTCCTTGAAGAAGAGTCCTTGATAGTGACCTCTCCCACCCGGATGGAGAGCCCCCCGAACATGTTGACCTGAATCAGCAAATCATTCCAGTTTTCTTTTTCAGCAACCAATTCCAGATCTTTTTCACTCACGGCCCCGCCCGCCCCCTTAATTTATTATTCCCGTGACCGATAAATTTAGTATTGTAGCAACGCTTCAGGACTGGCGGCATTCGCCGTCTAACCTAAAATTTCGTTGCAATTCGACAATATTTATTATATAATAAACGCAGACACAAAACAAGGTCACAGCAAAAATATAATTATTTAGCGGCTGGTAAATTATTTTACCGATACTTATGGCATTTTTAGTAGCCGCCCGAGGGGAGCGGTCATAGAATAAGAGGGGAAGCTCTTAAGCTGTTACCGGATGTGACCGTAATTTTCCGTCATAACGTTACAAATTCTGGCCGCAAACGGCATAAGGCCGGAGTCAACCCCAGAAAGGAGCCGGATGGCAATGCAAAGGACAGGCGCTAAAAAATCTCAGGCTATATTTATGGCGGCGGCGATTATTCTCGCTTTGGCCATAGTCGTAATACCGGTAGGAAGCACGGGGGCCTTTGCTTCTTCGGGAAGCTCGGTTCTCACACCCTCGACCGGCAGCGAGTCAATTTCGGGCGGGGCGGCTACCGTGGATTATTCAAACGCGAGCGAAGGCTACATCATGGCCTCGTACAGCGGCTCGACCCGCGGCAAGCTACAGATTACCAAAAGCGGGGGCACTACATATACATACGATCTGCGCTCGGGCTACGAGGTCTTTCCCCTGACGGCGGGGAGCGGAACCTATACCGTAAACGCGTTTGAGAATGTTCACAGTAATCAGTACGCGCTTTTGGCGGGCACCAGCATAAGCGTGTCCCTTAGAAACGATCAGCTGCCATTTCTTTATCCCAACCAGTATGTCAGCTTTAACTCGGGCTCGGACGCCGTGGCGCTGGGCGCCCAGCTGGCGGCGGGCGAGACGGACCCCCTTAAGGTGGTTTCGGGCGTCTACAATTGGGTGACGCAGAATATAACCTACGACACCGACAAGGCCGCCAAGGTTCAAAGCGGCAGCCTCACGGGCTATCTGCCCAACGTCGATTCGATCCTTGCCAGCCGCAAGGGGATCTGCTTCGATTACGCGTCTCTTATGGCGGCTATGCTCCGCAGCCAGGGAATTCCCACCCGGCTTCAGGTGGGCTACGTGTCTGGCGGGCTCTATCACGCGTGGCTAAGCGTTTTTACCACCGACACAGGATGGATCAACCACGCCATCTACTTTGACGGCGCCCGCTGGACTCTTATGGATCCGACCTTTGCCGCGGGCTCAGGCCAGAACTCCGACGCGGTAATGCAGTTTATAGGCGATGGCACTAATTACAGCGCTGTATACATATATTAGCGTTAGTCGTTTCCCTAGCCCGGAAATCAAGAACGCCCCCGCCTTTTAAAAGGCGGGGGCGGATTTATTTAGGCTGCGCGCATCCTTATACTATTCCGCATTTAATCGCGGAGTAGTATTAAACACTTCTTTCTATTGCTTCCCCCGCCTCTGGCGGGGGAAGCAATAGAGTAATATTAGTATTATTCCACGTATATTTCCACGGTCGCTTTGATTTTGGAGCTGCCGGGCTTTGAGGCTGTTATTACGGCCATCCCTTCCTTCAGGCACTGGACGTAGCCGTCGTCCGATACCGATACGACCGAGGGGTCGCTCGATTTCCAGCTGAGCTCGCGGTCTGTCGCGCCGGAGGGGTAGACGCTGTATTCCACGTAGTACGAATCGCCCTTATTTGCCCACTCGTTGGAGTTATTGAACTCTATTTCGTCGATTCCAACCGCTTTGCTCGATACGGTTACCTCGCAGGTGGCGGTGCGTTTTCCG
>JAITVF010000128.1 GCA_031285945.1 Oscillospiraceae bacterium | reverse complement strand
GTCCATTTCCGGCATCTGCACGTCCATAAAGATCATATCGTACTTTTCTGGCGAGGCCTTAAACATGTTTAAGGCCTCCAGCCCGTTCGAGGCGCAGTCTACCTGTATCAGAGTGGGCTCCAGCAGGGTCAGGACGATTTCGCGGTTGATGTCTACATCCTCGGCGAAGAGTATGCGGCACCCCTTAAAGATTCCGCCTATATCCTTTGACGCCTCTTCTATCTTTTCGTTGACCATGCCGATGCACTCGCTTATAACGTCGGCGACCGCCGACGGGAAGAGAGGCTTGAGTAAAAAGCGGTTTACCCCAGCCATTTTCGCCTCCCTTTCAACGCAGGAAATATCGGCTGAGGATATCATGATCACGACCGAATTCCCGGAATTCTGTTCTTTTTCCCTTATTTTTCTGGTCAGGCTTATTCCGTCTACGTCCGGCATACGCAGATCCACAAAATAGATGTTGTAGCCGCTCTTTTCCTCCACAAGGCGCATAGCGTCCTCCGCGCTTTGGGCGACGTCGCATCCCGCGCCCAGGCCCGTCATTATATCCTTGAAATAAAGCAGTATATCGGGGTCGTCGTCCACCGCGAGAACCCGCACGTTCTCCCAGTTTATGCCGATTCTGCTAAGGTCGAAGAGCGATTCGTCGCCCCGCCTGACCTTGACTGTAAAGATCATTGTAGTGCCCCTGCCCGATTCTGATTCCACCCAGATACGGCCGCCCATCATTTCAACTATACGCTTGGAGATGGCAAGCCCGAGACCCGTTCCCCCGTATTTGCGCGTAGTTGAGGATTCCGCCTGCCGAAATGTCTGAAAAAGCTTTGCCTGCTGCTCGGGGCTTATGCCGATTCCGGTATCGGCCACCTCTACCCTTATGGTGCACACGCCGTCCTTATCATCAACAAGGGCGGTTCTCAGGCTTATGGAGCCCTCGTCGGGGGTGAACTTTACCGCGTTGCTCAAAAGATTGGTTATAACCTGCGCAAGCCGCTGATCGTCGGCGCGGAGAATGGACGGTATTGCCTTATCTATCTGTACGGTAAGCTTCTGGCGCTTTTCATCCACCCGGAAATTGGCTACGTTTACGGCCTGCTGAAGCATTTTCTCAAAGCTAAAGTCGGCGTCAGAAAGCTCTATCCTGCCCGCCTCTATCTTGGACATGTCCAGAATGTCGTTGATAACGCCCAAAAGATGCTTTGAGGCGCTGTCGATCCTCGAAAAGCAGTAATCCTTCCTCTCGGTGGTGCCGGCGGTTCTACCTATGGCGGTCATCCCGACTATCGCGTTGATGGGGGTGCGTATTTCGTGGCTCATATTGGCTAAGAACATGCTCTTTTTCTTGCTCTCGTCGTCCGATTTGGCCCGCTGCGCGTCAACACTGATTAAAATGCCCGAAAGAATCGCAGCGAGCGTTATTCCCAGCGCGCACAGGGTAACGGCCATGGTCGTCATGGTAGAGTAATACTGCTGGCGCGGCGAAACGAGCGCGATATTCCAGCCGTTGGGCAGCGCGCGGAAAAAGGCCACGGCCTCTTCGTTTTTGTAGCTGAGAAGCGGCTGCTCAAAGACCTCCTCACCCCAGCGGAGCTCATCGGCAAAGACAGAGACGGGAAGATCGGCGTCATCGAGGCCCTTGCCCACAAAATCACGGTTAGGGTGAAACATTACAATATAGTCCTGGTTGATAAGCATTCCGTAGCCGCCCGAATCCAGGGCGGTGTTGACGATATCGTTGCCGAGCTCGTCGATCCTTACATCCATGCAGACTACGCCCAGCAAGTTGCCCTCGTCGTCTTGTATACTCCTCGCGCAGGTGTAGACCGTTTTGCCCTCGCCGCTTATACAGGGCACAGTCTCTATAGTCGCGCCGCCCGCGTCGACCGCCTGCCGATACCAGGGGTATTGCTCCGGGTCGGAGCTTTCAGCGAGAAGACCGTTTCCCCCGTTTATAAAAACGGGGCCGCCGGCCAGGGTCTCAAAATATCCGTAAAAGCCCTGAATACCCGAAAACTCGCTTCCGTCCAAAAACATGAAATGCGAGATACTACTGATATATTCTGCGATATTTTCGGCCGATTCGCCACTCGTCACCATTTTACGCGCTTCCTCGGCAAAGTTCTCGATCACTACCTCAAAGCCGTGCAGGCGGGTAGCTACTCTGCCTTGTACCGAGTCGAGAACGCCGCTCGCGTTGCGCACCATGTTGGCGCGTACAATAGAGCTCATAAAGGCATAGCTCAGGCCCGCCATCACAATAAAGGAAATGGCCGTAAATAAAAGCTGTGTGTAAAGCGCTCTGCGCGGCTTTGCGGTTTTGGTTTTCATAATAACGCCTGTTCTCTCCCCATCGTGCGGAGCGTTCGGCCATAAGATACCTGTGCGGCAATATGGCTGAATACTGCCGGTATGACGTTTGCGGTTTCATAGGCTATAATAGCCGCGTCCCACTGTGGCTATTATAGCTCACATTTATACTGTCGGCAAGGGTAATCGCCGCGCGCCGCAGAGAAAACCCGCAAAAATATATCCGCCGCTCTATTTTAGACAAAAAATTCCAGATATGGGAAAAAATAAACTCCCCCGGGGGTGAGGTTTGGCGGGAGATTTTGTTGTAATTCTTACTCGCTGTAGATATACTTAAAATCAAAGCGGGGAGGCGGTTTTATGCAGATACCAAATATTCAGAACAGCAAATTCACCCCCGGCCCGCTGCCGGAAATCTGCGCGCCGCGCGAGCGGCTGCTCACCCTGCTCAGCGCGGCGGCCGCGCTGAGGCGGGTATATATTTCCGCGCCGGCGGGGTCGGGAAAAACCGTTTCGGCAATCCTGTGGGTGGAGGCGTCGGGCCGCAGGCCGGTATGGGTAGGGCTGGACTCCTTCGACGATTCCGCCGCGGTCTTTTACCGGCTCTTTTGCACCGGAATGCTTTCCGCCCAGCCGGACAACGAGCGTATTGCCGATCTGCTGCGCTCCCCGGGCTTTGATTCCTCCCCGGTGGAGCACACTATAAATCTGCTTTCCGCCTTTCGGATGGACGAAAATACATACGCGCTTACTCTGGATGATTTCCACAACATACGAAACCCGGAGATTTTAAAATCGCTGCCCTATATCCTTCGCAGGGTACCGCATTCCTTCGTCATACTGATTTTAAGCAGGGCCGAGCCGCCGGAGCATTTCGCCAGGCTTATAGAGCAGGGTCACGGCGCGCTGATCGGAGCGGGAGAGCTGACCTTCAGCGCGGAGGAAACAAGGGAATATTTTGAGTCGCTCGGCAAAAGCACCGAGGAAGCGAACTCCGCGCATATCTTTGCGGGCGGATGGGCGATCGGCGTCAACGCGCTCGGCCACAGCGCCCTCACCGCCCAGGGCGACTTTGGCGGCCAGAACCTAACCCGCTACATAGAGGAGTATATCTGGGCCGAGTGGGATAAGGACCTGCGGAGTTTTATGATTTCCTCGGCGGCAGTGGACGAGATGCCGGTTAATCTGTGCGAGAAAATCACAGGCCGCGCCGACGCGGGAATTATTCTTGAAGGGCTGAGGGCGGAAAACGTTTTTGTAACCCGCAGCTCGGACGGAGTATACCGCTATCACCATCTCTTCCTGGATTTTCTGCGCGCACGCCCCGAATACGCCCTGTCCGAAAAGCATCTAAGCTGGTCTTTGGCGGCCGAATATTACCTTTCGGCCGACGATATCCTTGCGGCGAGGCGCTACGCCTATATAAGCGGCGACGAAAAAATGATGGCGGCCGCCCTATACGCCTTCGCCCAAAACCGGGGCGTTTCAATTTCCGAGTATCTCGGCTTCTCGCGGGAGTTTTTTCTGTCACGCCCGCCGGGTGAAATGATATCCGTCTGCGAAAAATACCCGCCCCTTTATGTAGGATATATCTACACCGCCTATCTGTGCGGCGAAAAGGATACTTTTGAGCACGCCGAGGATCAGCTTCGGCGTCACGCGCCCAAGATTCTGTTAAAATACCCGCATTTCGCCGAGCTTTTGATGACGCTGATCGCCCTCGACTACCGCACCCCCTTCGCAAAGCAGATAAGGCAGGCCGCCCTGCTGCCCCCCATCCGATTTTCCGGCGAGGCTCTTCGCGCCGCCACCATGAGCTTTCAGATGCCCTTCATGCACCGCTCCAGTCGCGACTATCACGAGCTTGCCGACCGCAGGCTGCTGCCAAAGCTGCAAAAAACCTTTGGCAGGCTCCTTAAAAATCATTATGAGCTTATCATGCACGGTCTTTACTCGGGGCTTTTGCTGGAGCAAAACCGCACCGGCGAGGCGCTGGCCGAGGCTCAGGCCTGTGTCCTTCTGCTGGATGGGCGTGCCGTTCGGGAGATGCGCTTCGCCGCCGAGATGCACCTTGCCGCGGCCTGTCTCGCCCTTGGCAGGGAATCGGAATTTAACGAGCAGCTAGAAAAAACCGAGCGGTTTGTAGAGAACGAAGCGGGCTTTTTGCGCCCCAACTTTTTGGCCTTTACCACAAGGGTAAAGCTTTGGAACGGCGATACCGCCGCCGCGCGCGAATGGCTCGACCGCTATTTTGTAACCGACAGCCCGCCTCTGGAAGCCTGGAGGGTTTACCAATACTTTACCACCGCCCGCGCTTACGCCGTTCTTGGCGAGCTGGAAAGGGCGCGGGAGCTGGCCGGGCGGCTGAGGCAGTTCGGCAAAGATTTTCGCCGCCCCCTGGACGCCGCGGAGGGCGGAATACTGCTCGCGGTAGTGCTGTGGGCCGCGGGGAAAAAGAAGGACGCGCAGATAATGCTCGAGGAGGTTATGCAAGAGATGCAGCCCTCGGGCTTTGTACGCCTGATAGCCGACGAGGGCGCGGCGGTTGAGCCGATACTCAAAAAATCGCTGCGCGGGCTCGACTCCTCGGACCGGGGCGGCGGGTTGGACAGGGTATACGTAAACACCGTGTATCTTGCCACCTATGCCGTGTCTAAGCGGCGCGCCGGGCTGACCTCGAGCCTGAAATCGGCTCCGGTAAAGCTTTCGAGGCAGCAGAAAAAAATCCTGACCCTTCTCTCAAAGGGTTACAACCGCGAGGCGATTATCGAAATGACGGGCCTTACGCTGAACACCGTTAAAACCCACACCCGCCTCGCCTACGGCAAGCTGGGCGCAAACAGCGCCGCCGAAGCGGTTTTAAAGGCGCGGGAGCTCGGCGTTATCGAGTAAGCGCGGCATCGCGGTATATACGATGTGCTTAAGCCGCCGCTATTAAAAGTGTAAATATTGCCATTTTTAGACCATGATATTTGACAGTTATTTTTAAATTTGTTATACTGTAGTAAATATAAGCGAGGTGGTGCCGTTGGTTTAGCTATTACCCGGCAGGTTTATAGTTCCCGGCTTGCACAAAAAGCATCATTAGGAGATGACAACGTTGAAAAAGCAGATTTGCTCTGTCGTTCCAGCGATTGAGCGTGGCGCAAAGAGGGTAGTTCAGGTATTTATATTGGTTTGTCTTTTGACGGCGCTTACGGCTTCGATAGGCTCGGCAAAAGAGAACGTGCCGCAATATCCTGATCTTCATATTGATTCCGTCGAGGAATTCATCACTTCGGACGGTCGTCCGGAGGTTATAATAACCCCTTCCCGCAATTTGGCGCACTATATAGTGTATGACGGCTATGGCAAGTTTCTATTCGAATCAACTGTTGACTATCAGCCGGACATAAATGAGGAAGAGCGCATATTGGCATTACAAGAAGTCATGAAGGAAGCTCGCGGAAAAAAATTAATTGAATCATGAACCCACTAAAAAATTGCATATAGAGGTATTAAGCATGAGAAAATTATCGGTTTTTGCAATATGCGCGCTTTTTGTTTGCCTGTTTTCTTTTTCCGCTTATTCACAGGATGTAAGCTATCCCGACCTGCCTCCTGAGGAAATCGCGCATCTTTCACCCGAAATAGAGTTTTTCATTGATGTTACCAATAACCCCGATCTTCTCAAGGTTTACGACGGCCAGACGGGGAAGTTCCTTTTTGCCTTAGACAGGGGCGAAAATGAAAGCCAAATAGAATCCCTTCAAAGGATAAGGCTCGAGGCCCGGCGGCTCGGGATTAACTGACAAGCTTATGCTTTTTATAGCATATAAATATGCTATAATAGCCGGCCGGGGGGCCCGGGCCAGCGCGGCGGAGGTGACGCGTTGGGCGACCAGGAGACACAGCACCGCCCAGGCGACGGTGGCCACA